>JAYSCE010000124.1:0-9717 GCA_041915035.1 Xanthobacter sp. | reverse complement strand
CGACACCGGCGGCATCATCGGCGTGCCGATCTCGGTGCCGGGAAATTCCGTGCCGGTGGGTCGTATCTACCAGTTCAACGCCGCCGAAAAGCAGATGAAACCAGCGTCCGACTGGATCAGCCTGAAGAAGTGATGGCGATGACCGCGGTGCTCATCTTTCTTTCCGCCGTCGCCCTCCGGCTTGACCGGAGGGCCCATCGGACCGCCCGGATGCGGTTTGGGGCGGGGGCATGGATGCTCCGGTCGAGCCGGAGCATGACGGCATTTCGGGGGAGGGTGATATGAGCCGGCCTGCGGGAGCGCCCATCCTCGACATCTCCAACATCGAGGTCGTCTACAACAAGACGATCCAGGTGCTGCGCGGCCTGTCGCTCAAGGTGGAGGCCGGCAAGGTGGTGGCGCTGCTGGGCTCCAACGGGGCCGGCAAGTCCACCACCCTCAAGGCGGTCTCCGGCCTGCTGGCGCTGGAGGACGGCGACGTCACCTCCGGCGCCATCACCTTCGACGGGGCGGCGAGCGGAGCCGAGAAGCCGCACGATCTGGTGCGCCGGGGCCTGTTCCATGTGATGGAGGGGCGGCGCATTTTCGAGGATCTCACCGTGGAGGAAAACCTCGTCGCCGCCACTTATGCCCTCACCGGACGCAAGGCGAAGCCCTCCTCCTTCGATGCGGTCTACGAGTATTTTCCTCGCCTGCATGAGCGCCGCAATGGCCGCGCCGGCTATCTCTCCGGTGGCGAGCAGCAGATGCTCGCCATCGGCCGCGCGCTGGTGGCGGAGCCGAAGCTGATCCTTTTGGACGAGCCCTCCCTCGGGCTTTCGCCCAAGCTGGTGGAGGACATCTTCACCATCATCGCCCGCATCAATCGCGAGCGCGGCGTCTCCATGCTGCTGGTGGAGCAGAATGCGGCGGTGGCGCTCGCCGTCTCGCACTACGGCTACATCATGGAGACCGGCAAGATCGTGCTGGACGGCCCCACCGAGCGGCTGATGGCGGACCAGGACGTGCGCGAATTCTACCTCGGCATGGCCGGGGAGGCGGGGGCGAAAAGCTACCGCGACATCAAGCACTACAAGCGCCGCAAGCGCTGGCTTTCGTGAGCGCGCGACCATGACCGCACCCCAATTCCCTGACCTCACCCTGCCGCAGATGCTGCGCCTCAATGCGGAGCGCATCGCCACCCGCACCGCCATCCGCCAGAAGGATTTCGGCATCTGGAATCCGGTGTCGTGGCAGGCCTATTTCGAGCGCGCGGCGCTCGCCGGCCACGGCCTGCGCGCCCTCGGCCTGCCCGAGGGCGGGCATGTGGCGGTGCTCTCCGAGAACCGCATCGAATGGGTGCTGACGCAACTCGGCGCCGGCCTCCTCGGCGCGGTCACGGTGGGCGTCTATCCCACCAGCCCGGCCAATGAGGTCGCCTATGTGCTCGGCCACGCGGAGGCGGAGATCGTCGTCTGCGAGGACCAGGAGCAGGTGGACAAGGTGCTGGAGCGGCGCGCCGAACTTCCGAAGCTCCGGCGCATCGTGGTGGTGGAGAAGAAGGGCCTGCGCACCTATGCGGGCGGCGAGGTGATCGCCTTCGACGCCATGATGGAGCTGGGCGCGCAGCATCGCGCGGCCCACCCGTGGATCATCGAGGAGACGCTGGCGTCCCAGTCGCTCACCGACGTGGCGCTGATGATCTACACCTCCGGCTCCACCGGAAAGCCCAAGGGCGCGATGCTCACCTATCGCAACCTGCGCGCCGAGGCGATCGCGCTCGCCGAGCGGCTGGGGCTGGATGAGACCACAACCCATGTCTCCTATCTGCCGCTTTGCCACGTGGCCGAGCAGATGCTCACCACCATGGCGCCCATCTATCTCGGCTCGCAGGTGAATTTCGGCGAGAGCATCCGCACCATCCAGGAGGACCTGCGGGAGGTCGCGCCTTCCATGTTCCTCGGCGTGCCGCGCATCTGGGAGAAGCTCGCGGCGTCCATCACCATCAAGATGATGGAGGCGGGAGGCCTGCGCCGCGCGCTCTACGAACGCCTCGTGAAGGCGTGCGAGCCGTTCGCCGAGAAGCATCCCTCGAAGCGCGCGCTGAAGGAGCGCGCGCTCTTCTTCGTGGCCTACCTGCTCTACTTCCGCGCTCTGCAGAACTTCATCGGCCTGAGACGCGCGAAGGTGGCGATGACCGGCGCGGCGCCGATCTCGCCCAATATCGTGCGCTTCTTCCGCACGCTGGGCGTGCCTCTGGTGGAGGTCTATGGCGCCACCGAGACCACCGGCATGTGCACCGGCCAGCGCCTCACCGATCTGCGCCCCGGCTGCGTCGGTCCCGCTGCGGAGGGCGTCGAGGTGAAGCTCGGCCCGCACAACGAATTGTTGGTGAAAGGCGACCTCGTCTTCGCCGGCTATTACCGCAGCGAGGAGGCCACCGCAGCGGCGCTCCGCGACGGCTGGCTCCACACCGGCGACGTGGTGGAGATGGTGGGCGATCAGGTGAAGATCGTGGATCGCCTCAAGGACATCATGATTACGGCCGGCGGCAAGAATCTGAGCCCGTCGGAGATCGAGAACGTCGCGAAATCGAGCGTCTTCATCAAGGAATGCATCGTCATCGGCGAGGCGCGCAAATATGTCTCCGCCCTCATCCAGATCGATTTCGAGACGGTGGGCAAATGGGCGGAGGAGAAGTCGCTCGCCTACACCAATTTCCGAAATCTCGTGGAGAACCCGCAGGTTCGCGCGCTCATCGAGGGCGAGATCGCCAGGGCCAATGGGGAATTGGCGCAGGTGTCCCACATCCGCCGCTTCCACCTCCTCACCAAGGAGCTGGACCACGACGACGACGAGGTGACGGCGACCATGAAGATCCGCCGCTCCAACATCCAGAAGAAATATGCCATCGAGATCGAAGGCCTCTACGCCTGACCTCCGCGGCTGCAAGGATTCTCCATGCCGGACGCCTACATCTTCGACCACGTGCGCACTCCGCGCGGCCGCGGCAAGCCGGATGGCGCGCTGCATGCGTCAACGCCGGTGCATCTCGCTGCCACCGTGCTGTCCGCCCTGCGCGATCGCAGCGGGCTCGACACGGCGCAGGTGAGCGACATCGTGATGGGTGTCGTCATGCCCATCGGTGAGCAGGGCCAGTGCCTGCCGCGCATCGCGGCCCTGCGTGCGGGCTATGACGACGAGGTTGCGGGCGTGCAGATCAACCGCTTCTGCGGCTCCGGGCTGGAAGCGGTGAACATGGCCTCCGCAAAGGTCATGGCCGGGCAGGCGGACATGGTGATCGGCGGCGGCTGCGAAAGCATGTCCCGCATTCCCATCCTCTCCGACGGCGGCGCCTGGAGCCAGGACCCGGACGTGGCCTTCGCCACCCGTTTCGTGCCGCAAGGCATCAGCGCCGACCTCATCGCCACCAAATGGGGCTATTCGCGCGCGGATGTGGACGCCTTCGCGGTGGAGAGCCACCGCCGTGCCGCGCGGGCGTGGACGGAAGGCCGCTTCGCCCGCTCCATCGTGCCCGTCACCGACCACATCGGTGAGGTGATGCTGGACCGCGACGAGACGGTGAGGGGCAATTCCAGCGTCGACGATCTCGCCCGCCTCAAGCCCGCCTTTGCGGCCATGGGGGCGGACCCCGGCTTCGATGCCATCGCGCGTCTGCGCTATCCCGAAGTCGGCGAGATCGCCCATGTCCACCACGCCGGCAATTCCTCCGGCATCGTGGATGGCGCGGCCGCCGTGCTCATCGGCACGCGGGAGGCGGGTGCGGCGGCGGGCCTGAGGCCGCGGGCGCGCATCCGCGCCTTCGCGGAGATCGGCTCTGAACCCACCATCATGCTCACCGCTCCCTCCTTCGCGGCCGAGAAGGCGCTGAAGCGGGCGGGCATGGCCGCCACGGATATCGACCTGTTCGAGATCAACGAGGCGTTCGCCGCGGTCGCGCTGCGCTTCACCGACGCCCTGGGGCTCGACCCCGCGCAGGTGAACGTGAACGGCGGCGCCATCGCCATGGGCCACCCGCTGGGCGCCACCGGCGCCATGATCCTCGGCACGCTGCTCGACGAGCTGGAGCGCACGGGGAAGGCCACGGCGCTCGCCACCTTGTGCATCGGTGCCGGCATGGGCGTCGCCACCATCATCGAACGGGTCTGAGCCATGCTGGGCACGGAAATCGACGGCGACGGCATCGCCATTCTCATCCTCGACCAGCCCGGCCGATCGGTGAACACGCTGGGCTGGGGTCTGGTAGACGCGCTGGAGACCGAGGTGGAGCGGCTGGCGGTGGATGGCGCCGTCCGTGGCATCATCGTCACCTCGGGAAAGACGTCCTTCCTCGTCGGGGCGGATCTCGCGATCATGAAGGGCCTCGCCGCGCCGGACGTGACGTTGCCGGAAGCGGCGCGCCGCATCGGTCGCATGGGGGCGCTGTTCCGCCGGCTGGAGACATGCGGCAAGCCGGTGGTCGCCGCCGCACCGGGCACGGCGCTGGGGGCGGGGCTGGAACTGATGCTTGCCTGCCATCACCGCCTCGCCGCCGACACTCCCAAGGGACTGTTCGGTCTGCCGGAAGTGACGCTCGGCATATTACCCGGCGCCGGCGGCACCCAGCGCGTGCTGCGCCGCCTGGGCATCGCCGCCGCATTGCCGATCCTGCTGGAAGGCCGCCCCATGGGCGCCGCCGAAGCGCAGGCGGCGGGGCTGATCGATAGGGTGGTGGCGCCGGACGATCTCATCCCCGCCGCGAAGGCGGCCTTGCGCGAGGACCGCGTCAGTCCCATCGCGCCATGGGATGTGAAGGGCTTCCGCCTGCCGGGCCTCGCGCCCACAAGCACCGCTGCCGGCGACCTTTTCGCCCTCTGGAACGCCCGCGTGCTGGCGCGCACCAAGGGGGAAGACCCCGCCCAGCGCGCCATCCTCTCCTGCGTGTTCGAGGGCGCGCGCCTGCCCATGGACACGGCGCTGAAGGTGGAGCGCGATTATTGCGCCCGCCTCATTCAAAGCGCGCAGGCGCAGGAGCAGATCGCCGCCTTCTTCGCCCGCCAGGCCGCCAAGGCGACCGCCGTTTGAGCGGCCTCAGGATCAAGGACACGCGGCCCCGCCGCACCAGAACAAGGACCAACCCATGCCGCTTCCCGCCGCCTTCGAGGGCCGCCTGAAAATCCCCGCCGTCGCCGCACCCATGTTCCTCACCTCTGGCCCGGATCTCGTGGTGGAGGTCTTGCGCTCGGGGCTCGTGGGCACCTTTCCCGCGCTGAACGCCCGCACCAGCGAGGGCTTTCGCGACTGGGTGCGCGAGATCAAGGGGCGCCTCGCCGCCACGCCGGACGCGGCGCCGTTCGGCGTCAACCTCATCGTCCACAAGTCCAACCCGCGGCTGGAGGCGGACCTCGCCATCTGCGTCGAGGAGAAGGTGCCGCTCATCATCACCTCGCTCGGCGCCGTGCCGGACCTCGTGAAGGCGGTGCATGCCTATGGCGGCATCGTCTTCCACGACGTCATCAGCCGCCGCCATGCGGAGAAGGCTGCGGAAGCCGGCGTGGACGGCATTATCGCCGTGTCGGCCGGAGCCGGGGGGCATGCGGGGCAGATCAGCCCCTTCGCACTCGTCACCGAGATAAGGCAGGTGTTCGCCGGCACCATCCTCATGGCCGGAGCCATCAACACCGGCGCCCAGATTCTCGCCGCCCGCGCGGCGGGGGCGGACCTCGCCTACATGGGCACGCGCTTCATCGCCACGCGCGAGGCCATGGTGCCGCAGGAATTCAAGGACATGATCCTGTCCTCCTCGGCGGCGGACATCCTCTACACCCCGGCCATCAGCGGCGTGAATGCCAATTTCATGAAGCCCAGCATCCGGGCCGCCGGGCTCGATCCGGACAATCTCCAGGGCCACGCCAAGCTCGACATGTCCAACGAGGCGAAGGCGTGGAAGACCGTCTGGTCGGCCGGGCAGGGGGTGGGCGGCATCGCCGACCTGCCCGGTGCAGCCGAGCTGTGCGCGCGGCTTCGGGAGGAATATCGCGCGGCGCTCGGGGCGCTTTGCTCCGATGCGTTTGCCGGGGACTGACCGACCAAGCGGCTTGGTCCAGTGTCGCCCTCCGGCTCGACCGGAGGGCCCATGCGTGCGTTGGGCCACGCGGCGGAAATAGGGCTCGGTTCGAGCCGGGCGCACGGCGGCCTGGCATGGACCTGCGCCCATGACGGCGCTACGGTCCGGCTTCCGCTTGCTGCCCCGATGCTCGCCTGATGCCCGTTTCCGGAACGCACCTCATCGATCCGTCTCACGCCGCGGCGCCACTCGGGCGTGTGACGAGCCTCGACGGCCTGCGCGGCTTCGCCTCCTGTACCGTCGCGATCTTCCATTTCTTCTACGCCTTCGTGCCCGGCCCCTTCCGCTCTTGGGGGCGCGAGGGGTTCTCGGTCTCCGACACGCCGCTGGCGGTGCTGTGGAACGGGCATTTCTCGGTCGCCGTGTTCTTCGCCTTGAGCGGGTTCGTGCTGGCCGCCTCGGCCCCGCGTTCGTTGAAGGAAGCGCCGCTCTTGATCGGCTTGCGCTATTTCCGCCTCGCCCTGCCGGCGCTGGCCGGCTCGCTCATCGCTTGGTTCTGGATCGCCGGCTTTCCCGATGCCGGCAAAGCGGCGCAGGCGCTCACCGGCAGCTCCTGGTTCCGCTGGACCCACCAGCCGCCCATCCCGCCCTTATGGCAAGCGGCGTGGGAAGGGGCGGTGCAGGTGTTCGTGGAGACCGGCAAGCCGCTGTTCGACAATCCGCTTTGGACCATGCGCATCGAGCTGACGGGCTCGTTCCTCATCTATGGCGGCTATGCACTGGTGCGTGGCCGGGCGCGGGTTCCGGCACTGGTCGCGGGCCTGCTCGGCCTCGCCATCGCCGGCAACTTTTCCCTCGCCGCCTTCTGCGGTGGCGCGCTGGTGTTCGAGCTGCGTGGCTGGCTCCGGCCCATGCCGGTGACGGGCACGCTGCTCGCGCTCCTCGGCCTCGTGCTCGGCGCCACCTATCCCGGCCATGCGGACGGAGCGGGCCTCGCCGACGCCATCCTCTCCCAACTCGGCGGCGAGGGATGGCGGGAGGCGGGGGCGCTCTTCGTCATCGTCGCCTTCCTCACCACGCCATGGCTGCGCGACCTGTTCGAGCGGCCGGCGCTGCAGCATCTCGGCGCGCTCTCCTTCCCGCTCTATCAGGTGCAGGTGCCGCTCATCGTCGGGCCGGCGGCCTGGGCCTTCGTGCATTTCGCGCCCTTGGGCGTCGGCGGCCTCGCGCTGCTGTTCGCGCTCACGGCGCTGGCGACCTTTGCGCTGGCCAGCCTGTTGCTCGTCGCGGTTGAGCGGCCGGTGCTCGATGGCCTCCACGCCGTGCGCAAATGGGGACGGGCGCGGCTCGCCGCGGTGTGAGCGCCGGTTAGATCGCCACCGCCAGCGGCGGCATGGCGATCACCTCCTCATCGTCCGGCCCGTAGTCGCGCCACATGAGGAGCGCGAACGGGGCCGGGGCATCGAGCACCGACAGCGGCGCATGCCAGGTGCCCGGCGCCAGCGTGATGCCCTGTCCCGTCGCCGGCAGGAAGGCTTCCGCCGCCGCAAGGTCCGGCCCGTCCTCGGGCGTGCCCGGTGCCACCACGATCACCCACCTGGCCGGCGCCATGGGCACGAAGCTTTGGGAGGTGAAGACGTGCCGCTCGATCACCCCGAGTGTCACCGGCTGCGGCACCGGCGCGGCGAGGATGAGGGAAAGGCTCGCGGGCACGTCCGGCCGCAGGTTCGCGAGGCCCGTGTCGAACGAGGTGCGCACGCCCACCGTCTCCGGCACGGCGAACACCTCGCCATAGGGCGCGAAGGCCTCTGGCGTCAGGGGACGTGGAACGAGCGGCGTCACGCGCCGCCGCCCGCCACCGCGAGCACGGCGTGCAGCAGGACGTTGGCGCCAGCGGCGCATTCCTCCGGCTTGGCGGATTCCAGCTCGTTGTGGCTCACGCCGTCCTTGCACGGCACGAAGATCATGGCAGTCGGCACAACGGTGGCGAGGTGGAAGCTGTCATGCCCCGCACCGGAGACGATGGGCCGGTGCGGCAGGCCGAGCCGGTCGGCGGCGGCAGCGATGGCGCCAGTCATCACCGGGTCGAAATGGGTCGGCTCCTTGCGCCAGATGGTGTCGAGGCGGATCTCCACCTTCCGCCGCGCGGCGATCTCCTTCACCTGCGCCTGAAGCCCAACGTCGAGCGCATCGAGGATGGCGGCATCCGGCGTGCGGAACTCGCCGGAAAAGGCGATCTCGCCGGGAATCACATTACGCGAGGGCCGCGCGATCACCGCCTCGCCGACGCTGCCAACCGCGTTCGGGCCATGGGCCTTGGCGAGGCTTTCGATGGCGAGCACGATCTCGGACAATGCGGCGAGCGCATCCTTTCGCAGGTGCATGGGCGTGGAGCCCGTATGGCTCTCGAAGCCGGTGATGCGGCCATCGTACCAGATGATGCCCTGGCCATGCTCCACCACGCCGATGGGAAGGCCTTCCGCCTCCAGGATCGGCCCCTGCTCGATGTGCAGTTCGAGGAAACCGGAAAACTTCTGCGCGCCCACCTCCTCCGGCCCGCGATAGCCGATGGTGTCCAGCGCCGCGCCCACGCTGATCCCCTCCGCATCGGTGCGGGCGAGGATGTCGGAGACCGGCAGGTCCGCCACGTAGCCGGCCGAGCCCATCATCGCCGGGGCGAAGCGGGAGCCTTCCTCATTGGTCCAGTTGCAGACGCACAGCGGCGCGTCGGTCTCGATGCCGGCGTCGTTCAGCGTGCGCACCACTTCCAGCGCCGCCATCACGCCCAGGATGCCGTCGAACTTGCCGCCGGTGGGCTGGGTGTCGAGGTGGGAGCCGATGCCGAGCGGCGGCTTCGTCATGTCCTTGCCCGGCCGGAGGGCGAACATGTTGCCGAGGCCGTCCACGCTCACCGTGCAGCCGGCGGCCTCGCAGGCGGCGCGGAACCAGTCGCGCACCTGCCGGTCTTCTTCGCTCAGCGTCAGGCGGCGCACGCCGCCTTTCTCGGTGCCGCCGAAGCGGGCGGTCTCGATGATGGTGCTCCAGAGGCGGTCGGCGTTGATCGTGAGGTTGGTGGCGGGCGCGGACATCAAGTCACCGGTACGGAAGTTTCAGCCAGAATGCAGCGCACGTCGCGGCCGGGGCCCAGATGGACGTAGGGCGGCGGCGCGGCCGTGCAGCGCGGTTGGGCATAGGCGCAGCGCGGGGCAAAGGAGCAGGCGACGGGCGCCTTGTCGAGGGAGGGCGGCGTGCCGGGAATGGTCTCCAGCCGCGCCCCGCGCTCCGCCCCGTGGACGGTGGAGGCGAGGAGACCGCGCGGATAGGGATGTTGCGGCGTGCGGACGATCTCCGAAAGCGTGCCGGTCTCCACGATCTGGCCGGCATACATCACCGCCACCTTGTCGCAGATCTCGATGGCGACGCCGATGTCGTGGGTGACGAAGATCACCGACATGCCCATCTCCCGCTGCAATTCGCGCAGCAGCAGCAGGATCTGGATCTGCACGGTGGCATCGAGCGCGGTGGTGGGCTCGTCCGCCAGCAGGATCTTGGGGCGGCAGGCGAGAGCAAGCGCGATCATGGCGCGCTGGCGCATGCCGCCGCTCATCTCGTGGGGATAGGCATCGAGCCGGCGCTTGGCCGAGGGGATGCGCACCAGCTCCAGCATTTCC
>JAYSCE010000123.1:0-9775 GCA_041915035.1 Xanthobacter sp. | reverse complement strand
ATGCTGGACGGCGCGGTGGCGGCGCTCGGAGGGCTCGACATCCTCATCAACAATGCGGGTGGCGTGCGCGCCGGCCGGCTGGAGGAGACGAGCGAAGCCGACATCCGCGCCATGATCGAGGTCGACCTGATCGCGCCTATCCTCCTCACGCGCGCCGCGTTGCCGGCGCTGCGGGCGAGCGGGGAGGGGCTCATCGTGGACATCACCTCCGCCATCGCGCTCATCGGCATGCCCTTCTACGCCACCTACGCGGCGGCGAAGGCGGGGCTCGCGCGCTTCGACGAGGCGCTGCGGCGGGAGCTGGCAGGGGAAGGCGTGCGGGTGCTCACCGTCTATCCGGGTGCGACCGACACGCCCATGATGCGCAGCAGCCGCGCCGGACCAGAGGTCGGCTTCAGCCGCGAGCCGGCCGAAGCGGTGGCCGAGGCGGTCGTGGCGGGCATCGTGTCCGACGCCTTCGAGGTGGTGCGGGGCGGTGAGGCGCGGGCGCAGATGATCGCCCTCAACCGGAGTGACCCGCTCGCGCTCGACGCCCGCTTCGCCACCCTCAAGGATGCGCTCGGGGAGGCGGTGCGCGACCACGCCGCCCTTTAGCGCTCACGCCTCCACCCGGATGCCCACGTCGCCCTGACGGTCGATCACCGACAGGGCGGCGGTGGTGCCTACCCGCTCCACCTTCACGTCGATGCGCCCATCCGCGACAGCGAGGCCGGTGAGGGTGAGCGTGTCGAGGAATTCCGGCAGCATGGGCCTCTCGAACACCGCCCGCCGTTCCGCCACGTCGAAGCCCAGGCCCAGGGACGCCTGCAGAAGCGCCAGCGGCGCCGCCGCTGCCCAGGCCTGCGGCGCGCAGGCGACCGGATAGCCCACCGGCCCCCTGTTGCGTTGGCGCGCGAAGCCGCAGAACAGCTCGGGGATGCGTCGCAGGTCGAAATAGACCGAGGCGCGGAACAGCCCCTCGAATATGCGCGCCGCCTCGGTCCGAAAGCCGTAGCGAGCAAGCCCCAGCGCGACCACCGCATTGTCGTGCGGCCAGACAGAGCCATTGTGATAGCTCATGGGATTGAACCGCGCCTCGCCCGCCGCGAGCGTCCGCACGCCCCAGCCGGAGAACGAACTGCTGGTCATCAATGTCGCTGCCACCGCTTCCGCCCGCTCCGGCAAGGCGATGCCCGCGAACAGGGCGTGACCGGCATTGGAGGTGCGCACCTGGCAGGGCGCCTTGTCGCCGTCCAGCGCCAGCACGTAGGTGCCGAGGGTCGGATCGAAGAACGCGGCATCGAATGCCGTCCGCATGTCCCGCGCTCGCGCCGCATAAGCTTCCGCCGCGGCCGGAGCGCCGAGCGCGCGGGCGATGTCGGCCGCCGCATTCCACGCAGCATAGGCGTAGCCCTGCACCTCGACCAGCGCGATGGGGCCTTTCGCGAGCCGTCCATCCGCGTGGAAGGTGCTGTCGTGGCTGTCCTTCCAGCCCTGATTGACCAGACCGTCGGCGGCCATATTCGATGAAGCCGTCCCCGTCGCGGTCGCCGTGCTCGCGCATCCAGCCCAGCGCCGCCTCGACGGCCGGCCACAGCATGCGAACCGTCTCCAGATCGCCGGTGCGCTCCAGATAGGCGCCGGCCAGCATCACGAACAGCGGGGTGGAATCGATGCTGCCGTAATAGCGGCGGAACGGGACCTCCCCCAGCTCCGCCATTTCGCCGAAACGTACCTCGTGCAGGATCTTGCCCGGCTCGGCATCGGCCTCAGGATCGAAGGTCGTGGCCTGGTTGGCGGCGAGGTGCAGCAGTACGCCGCGCGCGAGGGAGGGCGTGAGCCACAGCGTCTCGAAGGCCGTGATGAGCGCGTCCCGCCCGAACACCGTGGAGAACCACGGCACGCCCGCATAGGGGTAGGGTCCCTCCGGCAGGTCGGTGATGAGCACGTTGAGATCGCTCACCGCACGCCGCAGCCCCTCGTTGAAATGATCGTTCGAGGAGGAAACGCCGGCCGAGCGCGCGGTCCGCGCCCGCATGTCGGCGCGGATATCCTTGAGGCCGAGCCGGAAGGCCTGTCGGGCATCGCGCTCCGGCTCGGCCCCGTCGCAGCGAATTTCGGCGAAGATCACGAACCCCTCGCCGGGCTCTAGGGTGAGCTGGTAAAGCGCCCGGTCGGCTGCGAGCACGCTGGGCCGCGGTGCAAAGGCAAGGCGGGTGGTGCGAGTGCGCGCGTCGAGGCCGCGATAGGCGAGGCCGACATGGCT
Organism: Xanthobacter sp.; assembly: GCA_041915035.1. Classification (GTDB taxonomy): domain Bacteria; phylum Pseudomonadota; class Alphaproteobacteria; order Rhizobiales; family Xanthobacteraceae; genus Xanthobacter. Next base: position 7,530 of record JAYSCE010000123.1, on the reverse strand, counting down.
TTCCCCGACCACCGGCACCGCGACGCGCCCGCGCTTGGCCCGGTGGGAACCGCGCACCTCGAACAGGTCCACGAAATCCGCATCGAAGAAAAGGCCGATCTCGAACGTGCGCGTCTCGCCATCGAAATTGCGGATGGAGAGGCATTCGTGGCACGCGCCCCGGAACAGGAAGCGCGAGCGGCGCAGATGGATGAGATCGTGCGCCAGCTCTTCTTGACCTCCGCGAGCCGGCAGGTCCGGATTGGTGAGGTCGCAGCTCAGAGTTGCGTTGTCGTCCCGCACCGTGGAGCCGAGCAGCAGGGGCCGCACGCCATCAATGGTGAGGAAGAATTGCGAGAGATGGCGCGTGTCGCGGTGGAACAGGCCATGGTTGCTGGCAAGACCGGGCACGGCATCGCCATGGGCATCGAACACGGCGAACGTGTCGTCGTGCTTGAGCGTGCGCGGCACCGCCTCGATCTGCGAGGCGCTAGCCGCGATCGCATAGCCCGGCTCCTGCGGGTCTGCGCCGGCGACCCGGGCCGCCGCGTCAGACGGAGACATTAAGGCTCCCGGCGCTCAGCTCGCGCTTCTTGCGCGGGCTCGCGGGGGTGGCAAGGCGCTCGTAAAGGGCCGAATAGTCCCGCGCCATCCGCCCCGCGGAAAAGCGCTTTTCAAAGGTGCGCCGGATCGCTGCGCGATCAAGCCGATCGAGGTCGGCAACACGGGCGACCGCCTCATCCTGACCGGAGACGATGTAACCGGTGAGGCCGTCCTCCAGCACCTCGGGCACGGAGCCGCAGCCATAGGCGATGGTGGGGGTGCCGCAGGACATGGCCTCGATCATCACCAGCCCGAAGGGTTCCGGCCAGTCGATGGGGAACAGCAGGGCCTTGGCATTGCCCAGGAAGTGCGCCTTCTGCCGCTCGTCGATCTCGCCGATGAATTCGACGCCTGGCGTGGCCTCCACCATGGGGCGGATCTTCTGCTCCCAATAGTCCTCGTCCACCCGGTCCACCTTGGCTGCGATCTTCAGCGGCAGGCCGGCGCGGGCGGCGATCTCGATGGCCCGGTCGGGCCGCTTTTCGGGCGAGATGCGGCCGAGGAAGGCGAGATAGTCACCGCCGTCGGGATTGAACGGCAGCAGGGTCTCCGGCAGGCCGTGATAGATGGTCGAGGCCCAGTTCACCGGCGGCATGGGCTTGCGCTGGTGGTTGGAGATCGAGACCAGCGGGAACTCGTCATAAAGCGCATAGAGTCGGTGGGCGGCCACGCTATCGAGCCGGCCGTGCAGGGTGGTGAGCGTGCGCGGAGCATGCTCCTTCAGCACCGCATAGTGCAGCACGTCCACATGGACGTGGATGATGTCGAATTCGTCCGCGCGCCGCCGAACCTGCTCCAGCATGAGCATGTGGAAGACGATGGGATCGACCGGCCCCGGGGACAGTCGCAGGCCCATCTCGCACATGGGTTCGAGCTGCGCGGACGTCAGCGAGTCCCCACTTGCGAACAGCGTCACGTCATGGCCCTGCGCAACCAGCGCCTCGCACAGGTAGGACACGATGCGTTCGGTTCCGCCGTAGCGGCGCGGGGGCACGCTCTCGATGAGCGGCGCGATCTGGGCGATGCGCATGTGGGTCTCCTCCGGCGTCGCCGGCGCGATGTGAACCGAGGATGCGGGCGCTTGTCCCGTGCTCTTCGGCCTGAACGCGGCAGGCCGGCTCCAGGTTTCACCGCATCTGCGAAAGAGGGCCGCGCTGAAGCGGCAGCTCGGCGTTAGGGCAGGTGTGCGGCGCGCGCCGAGTTACGAAATGTTATCCACATGCTGTGGACGAAGGAGAACATATTGCGAACCTAGAACAAAACAGGTACAACTGCTGCGTTCTTAATTCCCCTTGCACCCGCACCGGAGCGCGGCGATGACTCAGGCGACACTCCGACTCGTCGAAGGTTCTTCCATGGACAAGACCAAGGCGCTGGATGCCGCGCTCTCGCAGATCGAGCGGCATTTCGGCAAGGGCTCCATCATGCGGCTCGGCAAGGGGGGGAAAGCCCTTGAGATCGAGAGCATTCCCACCGGTTCGCTGGGGCTCGACATCGCGCTGGGTATCGGCGGGCTGCCCAAGGGGCGCGTCGTGGAGATCTACGGCCCAGAATCCTCGGGCAAGACCACGCTCGCGCTGCACACCATCGCCGAATCGCAGAAGCGGGGGGGCACCTGTGCCTTCATCGATGCCGAACATGCGCTCGATCCGGTCTATGCCCGCAAGCTCGGCGTGAACCTGGACGACCTGCTCATCTCCCAGCCTGATGCTGGCGAGCAGGCGCTGGAGATCGCGGACACGCTGGTGCGCTCCGGCGCCATCGATGTGCTGGTGGTCGATTCGGTTGCCGCCCTCACCCCGCGCGCCGAGCTTGACGGTGAGATGGGCGACAATCAGCCCGGCCTGCAGGCTCGCCTCATGAGCCAGGCGCTGCGCAAGCTGACCGCCTCCATCTCCAAGTCCAACACGATGGTCATCTTCATCAACCAGATCCGGATGAAGATCGGCGTGATGTATGGCTCGCCCGAGACCACCACGGGCGGCAACGCGCTGAAGTTCTATGCCTCCGTGCGCCTCGACATCCGCCGCATCGGCGCCATCAAGGAGCGCGACGAGGTGGTGGGCAACCAGACCCGCGTGAAGGTGGTGAAGAACAAGGTGGCGCCGCCCTTCAAGCAGGTCGAGTTCGACATCATGTATGGCGAGGGGGTGTCCAAGACCGGCGAGCTTCTTGACCTCGGCGTGCGCGCCGGTGTGGTGGAGAAGTCTGGCGCCTGGTTTTCCCACGACAGCCAGCGCCTCGGCCAGGGCCGCGAGAACGCCAAGACCTTCCTGAAGCAGAACCAGGAGATCGCCGGGCGCATCGAGGCGGCCATCCGCCAGAACGCCGGCCTCATCGCCGAAAAGATTCTCGCCGGCGATCCCGAGGAAGATGCCGAGGGCTCCGCTGCCGACGCCTGAGGGGCGGGTGCGGAATTCGTCGTGATGGTTACAGGGCGGGCGGGGCCTGACGGTACCCGCCCGTTTTTTTTATCGAGGAGCGCGATGTGTCCGGGGCCCGGCTTCGTGTTGCGCCCTCGCGTTTCTGGACAATCGGCGGGCCCAACGTTAAACGAACCCGGTTCCGCCGGCCGCCACGGTCGAGGGGACCGCGCGACGCCCGAGGGGTGGCCGGAGGTTGGCCCGAGGCGCTGGCGCGCGCAGCGATCACCAGAGCCGGCGGCCGCAAGGCCCGGCCTCCGAGGGACAGTGCCGGCACATGAGCGGCGTCAACGAGATCCGGTCGAGCTTCATCGACTACTTCGTCAAGGAGGGCCACGAGGCTGTCGCCTCGTCGCCCCTCGTGCCGCATAACGACCCCACGCTCATGTTCGCCAACGCGGGCATGGTGCAGTTCAAGAACGTCTTCACCGGCGTCGAGAAGCGGCCCTATTCGCGGGCGGTGACGTCGCAGAAGTGCGTCAGGGCCGGCGGCAAGCACAACGACCTCGACAATGTGGGCTACACCGCGCGGCACCACACCTTCTTCGAAATGCTCGGCAATTTCTCGTTCGGCGATTATTTCAAGGATCGCGCGATCGAGCTCGCCTGGAACCTTGTCACCCGTACCTTCGAATTGCCAAAGGACCGCCTGCTCGTCACGGTCTACAGCGAGGACGAGGAAGCCCACGGTCTGTGGAAGAAGATCGCCGGCCTCTCCGACGACCGCATCATCCGCATCGCGTCGTCGGACAATTTCTGGTCCATGGGCGACACCGGCCCGTGCGGCCCGTGCTCCGAAATCTTCTTCGACCACGGCCCGCACATCTTCGGCGGCCCGCCCGGCTCGGCGGACCAGGACGGCGACCGCTTCATCGAGATCTGGAATCTCGTGTTCATGCAGTATGAACAGCTGCCGGGCGGCGAGCGCGTCGGCCTGCCGCGGCCCTCCATCGACACCGGCATGGGCCTCGAGCGCATCTCGGCGGTGCTGCAGGGCACCCACGACAATTATGAAACCGACCTCATGCGCGCCCTCATCGCTGAGGTCGCCGAATTCACCGGCGTCGATCCCGAGGGTCCGCAGAAGGCGAGCCACCGGGTGATCGCCGACCACCTGCGGGCGTCGGTCTTCCTCACCGCCGATGGCGTGCTGCCCTCCAACGAGGGGCGTGGCTATGTTCTGCGCCGCATCATGCGCCGGGCCATGCGCCACGCGCAGCTGCTCGGCGCCAAGGACCCGCTGATGCACCGCCTCGTGCCCATCCTGGTGCGCGAGATGGGGCGGGCCTATCCTGAAATCGTGCGCGCCGAGCCCCTGGCGGAAGAGACGCTGCTGCTGGAGGAGACGCGCTTCCGCCGCACGCTCGAGCGCGGCCTCTCGATCCTCGAGGAGGAGAGCCAGGGCCTCGTCTCCGGCGCCAGCTTCCCCGGCGAGGTCGCGTTCAAGCTCTACGACACCTACGGCTTCCCGCTCGATCTCACCCAGGACGCCCTGCGCGCCCGCGGTATCGGCGTCGACACGGCGGCGTTCGATGCGGCCATGGCGCGCCAGAAGGCCGAGGCCCGCGCCAACTGGGCCGGCTCCGGCGAGGCGGCCACCGACACGCTGTGGTTCGGCCTGCGCGACAAGGTGGGCGCCACCGACTTCCTCGGCTACGACACGGAGAAGGCGGAAGGCGTCGTCACTGCCCTGGTGCGCGACGGTGCAGAGGTGGCAGCACTCAATGCCGGCGAGACCGGCCTCGTGGTGCTCAACCAGACCCCGTTCTATGCAGAATCCGGCGGCCAGGTCGGCGATACCGGCCGTATGACGGGAGAGGGCGGCCTCGTCGCCGAGGTGCGGATCACCCAGAAGAAGCTGGGCGACCTGTTCCTGCACGACGTGAAGGTGGAGAGCGGCACGCTCAAGCCCGGCACCGCCTTGGTGCTGGAGGTCGACCACGATCGCCGCGCGGCCGTGCGCGCCAACCATTCCGCCACCCATCTGCTGCACGAGGCACTGCGCCGGGTGCTCGGCGAGCATGTTGCGCAGAAGGGCTCGCTGGTCGCGCCCGACCGCCTACGCTTCGACTTCTCCCACCCCAAGCCCCTCAGCGAGGCCGAGGTGGCGGAGGTGGAGGAGATCGCCAACCGCTTCGTGCTCCGCAACGAGCCGGTGGAAACCCGCGTCCTTGCGGTGGACGATGCCATCAAGTCCGGCGCCCGCGCCCTGTTCGGCGAGAAGTATGGCGAGGAGGTGCGCGTCGTCTCCATGGGGACCGACGACGGCAACGGCGCGCCTTATTCGGTGGAGCTGTGCGGCGGCACCCATGTGAAGCGCACCGGCGACATCGGCCTCATCTCCGTGGTCTCCGAAGGCGCGGTGGCCTCCGGCGTCCGCCGCATCGAGGCGCTCACCGCCCGCGCGGCGCGCAAGCACCTGAACGGCGCGAATGCCGCCCTCATCGCCACGGCCTCCGCGCTCAAGGCGCCGGTTGGCGAGGTGGAGGCGCGCGTCGCCGCCCTCGTCGAGGAGCGGCGCAAGCTGGAGCGTGAGCTGGCGGAGACCCGCAAGAAGCTGGCCATGGGCGGCAGCCAGGGCGCGGGAGATGCGGTGCGCACGGTCGGCGACATCAAGCTGCTCGCGCGCCAGGTGGAAGGCATCGAGATCAAGGACCTCAAGGGCCTGGTGGACGAGGGTAAGAAGCAGATCGGCTCGGGCGTCGTCGCCATCGTCGGCGTCACGTCCGACGGCAAGGCCGGCATCGTGGTGGGCGTCACCGCCGACCTCACCGCCCGCGTCGATGCCGTTTCTCTGGTGCGGCTCGGCGCCGAGGCCCTGGGCGGCAAGGGCGGCGGCGGCCGCCCCGACATGGCGCAGGCCGGCGGACCCGACGGCGACAAGGCCGACGCGGCGCTCTCCGCCATCGAGGCGGCCCTGGCGGGCTGAACGGCCGGGCGGTTTCGCCCTCACCGCGCACGCGACAGGCCGGACCCGGTCCGGCCTGGGCGGCGTTCGTGTGACCGCTCCATGGCGCGCGCGACGTGGATTTGACGCAAGCCCCTTGCGCAACGCCATTCCTTCTTGCCACACAGGGGGTCGGGGCGCCGGCAGCAGGCAGCGGAGTGGCGGTGCGGTGAACGACAGCTTCCTGAAGGATGCGTTCGTCTATCTCCTCGCCGCCGGGGTGCTGGTGCCGCTGTTTCACCGCGCCCGCATCGGCGCCGTGGTGGGTTTCATCGCGGTGGGCGCGCTCGTGGGCCCCCATGGGCTCGGACGTCTCGCCGATACGCTGCCGCTGGTGCGCTTCGTCACCATTTCCAGTCCCGCGCGGGCGGCGCCCTTTGGCGAGCTGGGCATCGTCTTCCTCCTGTTTCTGCTCGGGCTCGAGTTCTCCACCGCGCGGCTGTGGGCGCTCCGGCGCGAGGTGTTCGGCGTCGGCTGCCTGCAGGTTGTCCTGTGCGGCGTGCCGCTGGCGCTGGGGGCCACGCTCGCCGGCTATTCGCGGGGGGTGGCGCTGGTGCTGGGTTCGGCGCTGGCGCTATCGTCGACGGCCGTCGTGAGCCAGTTGCTGATCGATCAGCACCGGGCGCTTGCGCCGCTCGGCCAGCTCGTCATCGCCGTCCTGCTGTTCCAGGACCTGATGGTGGTGCCCATCCTCCTGGCGGCCGAGCTTCTCACCGGCAATGCGCCGGATGTCCTCACCCTGGCCGCCCTCGCGCTCGTCAAGGCGGTGGGCGCGGTGGTGCTGATCCTGGTCGCGGGGCGCTTCGTGCTGGCGCCGCTGGTCGCCGCTGCGGCCTCCACGCGCTCGCGTGACCTCATAATGGCCATCACTCTCGTCGTGGTGGTCGGCTCCGCGGCGATCACCCACCGGGCGGGCCTCTCCAGCGCCCTCGGCGCCTTCCTGGCGGGGATGCTGCTGTCGGAAACGGCCTACCGCCACCAGATCGAGGTGGATCTCGAACCCTTCAAGGGCCTGCTGATCGGCGTGTTCTTCGTGACCGTCGGCATGAGCGTCGATTTTGCCGTCGTGCTGCCGCGCCTCGGCTGGGTTCTGGGGGGCGTCGCCGGCATTCTCGCCGTGAAGACCGCCGGCACCTATGCCGCCGGCCGCCTCATGAAGGTTGCGCCGCCGGCTGCGGCGGAGGCGGCAGTTCTGCTGGCCCAGACCGGGGAGTTTGCCCTCGTGGTGCTGGCGCTGCTGGCGGCCAGCGGTGCGCTGTCCCGGGCGGATGCCGGCGTCCTCATCGCCATGGTGGGCTTCAGCCTCGCGGCAACGCCCCTGCTGGCGCGGCTGGGCCGCCGGCTGGGACGGACCCTCGATGCTCGGCTCAACGACAACCTTGCCGCGCCGACGCACAGCAGTGTCGCGGGGCACGTGGTTATCGGAGGTTTCGGGCGGGTGGGCCGCATGGTGGCCGAGGCCCTGGAGGAGGAGGGGGTCGCTTATGTGGCGCTCGACAACGATCCCCGCCGCGTGGCCGAGGCGCGGGGCGTCGGCCTGCCGGTGTATTTCGGCGATGCCGGGCGGGCGGAGATGCT
>JAYSCE010000122.1:0-9779 GCA_041915035.1 Xanthobacter sp. | reverse complement strand
CCACATCGGCGGGGCCGATGAGGCCCTCGACGCGCATCACGGGGGTGGGAAAAAGTCCGATGAGCTGGGTCACGACAGGCCGGCCGATGTGCGCGAGACGGGAAGACGGCGCACTTTCCCCATGGGCCATGACCTGACGATGACGTCTTGCCGATGACGACCAGACGACGAACGTCGGCGTCAACCTCAGTGGCTGGAATCGAGATCCGCCGGCGAGGGCTTCGTGCGGCGCGGCACCACCACCTGCCCGGCCATCGGCTTGGCATTCCCCACCTGCGCAGCGGCGAACGGGCCTTCGGAGCCGCGCGGCGGCTGGGGGCCGCCCTTGCCGGGCGCGGGCAGTGCGAGCGTCACGGTATCGGCGCCGCCGTGCATCACCACGTCGCGCGGGCCGACGCTGCGCAGGGTCCAGCCGCCATGGGCATCGCCGACCTTGAGGCGCACGATCTGGCCGCTCGCCTGATCGGTGAAGATGCCGATGCTGCCCGCCGTGCTCACCACCGTTCCCATCAGCGCCAGAACCGGCCGGGCCGCGACGGCTGCCGGGGGCGCGGCGGGGGGCGGCGGGGGTGCGAGCGCCACCGGCTGCTCGGGCGGGCGGCGGGACGGGGTGAAGAGGGGGCGATCCCGCGTCGCCGAAAGGCTTTCGAGCGGGATGACCCACAGCGGATTTCCCCGCTCGCGGTCGGCCGGAGGGGTCGCTGCGCGGGTGGAAGGCTGGCCGGGAACAAGGAAGTCCACCTGCGGCGCGGGCGCCTCCACCTCGGCCGATGCCGCCGCAACGCCGGCGATCAGGCCAGCGACGACGAGGGGGAGACGGCGGAAACGGCGCGAGGGCAAAGGGCGCGCGGAAATCTGAGCGAGGGCGCTCATCGCGCCCCCCGCCAGCGGCCATGGACGGTCAGCACCACCTGGATGCGGCCTTCCTGCCCCCGCGCTTCCGCCCCATCCCCCTGCATCCGTCCCTCGGCCCCTTCTGCATCCGACTGCCCCAAAGCGGCGCCCTGTCCCTGCGCCTGAACCACAAGCGGGTCGACGAACAGGAAGGGCTGGCCGCTTTCAATATCATATAGCAGGTTCTGCAGATCTTCCTGCCCGATATCGATGGTCGCCGCCACGGCCACGAAGCCTGGCCCGAGCGGCGACGCCCCCAGTTCCACGCTGGAGGAGACGAGATGCCCGCCCGCTGCATCGGCCGCGGCGGCGACGCGCTCAGCCAGCGCCGCGCCCGCCACCGTCACGGTTGCGCCTTCGAGGAAGGGGGAGCCGCGCTCCTCGGCGCCCGCAGCGCCGGGCCGCGGGGGCCGACGCCCCTCCAGCCGGTCGAGCAGGTCCTGCGCCTCTGCCACCGCCGCGCGCTTGGCGAGCAGGTCCGCAACCTCTCCGAACGCGACGGCCAACAGCACCGCGACCAGCGCGCCATAGCCGAGCGCGGCGAGCGCCAATGTGCGCCGGGAACGGGCGGGAGCGGGCACGCTCACTGGGTCACCTCGAACGGCAGGGTGATGTCGGCCTGGATCTGGAAGCGCTCGCCCGCATCTCCCGGCTGACGAGTGGTGGGGGCGACGAAGGTGGCGGCGGAGAAATGCTTGGACTCTTCCAGCAGCCGCACCAGGGACGGCGCCTCCCGCGAGACGCCGGTGAGTTCCACCTTGCCGTTCTGGATGGTCAGGCCGGTGAGATAGGTGTGGTCGGGCAGCACCTGGGAGAGCGCCTCCAGCACAAGGACCGGGGAGGCCCGCTCCCGCTTCGCCTGCTCCAGACCACGCAGGGCGGCGCCCTCGGCGCCCAGCCCGTCGCGGGCGGCGGCGATGGCGCGGCGGCGGGCGGCGATGGCCTGGTCCAGCGTCTGCTGCTCCTCGTCGAGGCTGCCGCCCAGAAAGCCGGAGACGCCCGAAGCCAGCGTCGCCGCAAGGGCCGCAGCCGCAAGCACACAGAGCAGCACCTGCCGTAGGCGCGCCGTGCCGGCATCTTCCCCGGCGGCCCCGGTGTGGACGGTGATGGGCTCTCCGTCGCCCTGCCGCGTGGTCAGCAGCAGATGGCCCACGCCCAGCGCCTTGAGCGCGTCGAGGGCGGGGGCGAGACGGGCGCGCGGGGTGGCGGCCACCATCACGCGGATGCGGCCGTCGCCGAGGGGCTCCGGTGCCGTCCAGCCGAAGGCGGCCTCCGCCGGGCTCCAGGGCGTGAGGCGGTCAATCTGCGCCCGCACGATGCCATCGAGATAGGGCCTCGCCCCCTCCGGCAGGTCGAGCGGGCGGAACAGGAAGCGGGCGGGATCGAGCGCCAGCTCCACCTCCCGGCCCTTCAGCATCGCCGCGACCTCGGGCGGCACGGCGCGCGATCCCGCGCCCAGGGCGGAGAAACGAGGGGCGCCGGGCAGATGGAAGGCCCCGTCCTCCCCCTCCTCGATGCGCACGGCGCGCATCCTACCGAGCCGTGCGCGGCCGGTGGCCAAGGCGGTGGTCAGCGCCGTCGCCGTCAGATCGATGAAGGCCGAGAAGCCATCGATGAACCGCGTCAGCAGCGAGGCGTCGGGCGCGCCCGGAACCAGGCTCATGGCCGTCCTCCTGTCGTCTTTCGCCGCGGCGCCGGGGCCGCATCGAGGTCGGCCAGCTCCCGCCAGGAGAGGTCGCGCCAGAGCAGCACGCGGTAGGGATCGACGCCGAAGTCCCGCATCAGGATCACCGCTTCCGCCCCCTGCCTGCGGCCATTGTCGAAGGTGATGCGGACCGTCACGCGCGCCGTGTCGCCGGCCACCGTGCTGAGGCCGGAGGCGCCCGCGACGGCCGTTCCCTCGCCGCCGGTCTTTTCGTCGCCGGAGGTTGCAAACGTGGCGGTGTCGATGTCGTCCATCCCTTGCCCCGCCTTTGCCAGCGCCGCCCGCACCACCGGCCCCGCCGCCTCCGGATTGACCTCCCGCCGACCCGCATAGACCGTGAGATAGGGCAACGCCGCAGCGACCACATCGGCCGGCAGGCCGGGCACGCGGGCCAGTTCGGCCGCATGGGCGAAGGCGCCCTGCCCTTTCGTCGTCTCGTCGTCGCCCAAAGCGGATGTCTTGCTGCCCGAAGCCGCGCCGCCCGAGCCGGCGCTGCCTGTGGCTTTGGGCGGGGTGCGCCAGGCGGCGATGCTGGCGGCGTAGGTCTTGGCCGCCTGCTCGGGCACGCCGAGCACCTGGAACAGGCCGGCCAGTACGTCAGGCGCGGCGGCGTTGAGATCGATGCGGGCGGCCTCATCGGCGAAGCGGGCGGAGACGTTCGCCTCGCCCATGCGGAACCGCACCTCGCCGCTGCTGGGCCGCTCGGACGCCGGCACGGAGAGAAGGCGCAGCGCCGCCAGTTCCACCGCCGCGACCACGAGACCGTCCGCGCGCAGCGTATCCGTCCGCACCGCCGAGGCGGACGCCGTATCGGACACATAGACCGCATAGACCGCCGTGAAGGCGGCGAGCGCCGCAAGAATCCACAGCACGGTCACGAGGATGAAGCCGCGATCCCCCGCCCTCGGGAGGCGCGTGCGGCGGGCGCCGGTCATCGCGCGGCCCCCCCGGCATTCGCCCCTGCGCCGGAAACCGCTTTCGCGCGCGGCCCGCCGAAACCGACGGACGATCCGCAGATCGGCTTGGTGGCATCGGCAGCGCAGAAGGCCGGCACATCGGAGCGGATGGTCACGGCGGTGGATGCGGCGGTTGCCCGCCCTCCCTCCCGCACCACCATGCGCACCCAGCGCGGCAATTCTTCCTCGCCACGCCACGCCTCGTGCCACGCGCCATCCCGCCCGGCGTAGGAGAAAGTGACTGTGACCGGAGGGCGCAGCAGGCGCACCGGGGCGCCAAAGGGCGGCAGCGCCCCGTCCGCCTGCGGCGCGTAGGGCGCGCTGCGGCGGACCATGGCGGAGCCACGCCCGTCCGGCACCGGGGCCAGTTCGACGATCTCCAGCCCGCGCGCCGCGCCGGGGGCGAGCACCTCGCGTACGAAGATGACGCGCTCTCCTGATCCGTCGAACAGCGGCTTGGCGCCGCCCCGCACGGCCGGCAGGAAGGCGGCGGCGGCAAGGTCCGCCGCCATGCGGTCGAGGGCGAGGGCGACGAGTTCGCTCTGCTGCACCCGCCCGAGCCCGCGCTGCCAGGCGGGTAGCCATTTCGCCGTGACCATGGCGATGGCGGCGAGCACGAGGCCGGTGAGCGTCATCGCCACCAGGATCTCGATGAGGCTGAAGCCGGCACTGCGGCGGCGCGACGACGCGAGCGCGCTCATTGCGGCCGGCTCCGCACGAGGCGCACCGTCTCCAGCGCCACCATCTCCCCGCCGGGACCGCGCACGCGGATCCGGATGTCGAACGGCGTCCAGGGGGCGTTGTCGGGCAGGCCTGCGAGTTGGAGCGGCTGCACGTCCATCTGCCAGCGGTGGCCGGCGATCTCCCCTTCCGTACGACCGGACTGGAGGAGATCACGGCCGGGAATGCCGGTCTCCACCGCCCGGGCGGTTTCCAGCAGCGCCACCCGCCGCTCCAGCGCGCGGGTGCCGCGCAGGCTGGTGCCCGCCACCATGGCGATGGCCCCGAGGGAGGTCGCCACCACCGCCAGCGCCACAAGCACCTCGATGAGGGTGAAGCCGGCCGTGCCGCGCCGGGCGCGCGGATCAGGAACGGCCACGGGGGACAATCTCGACGCCTCCGGTGAGCCAGTTCACCCGCACCTCATAGCCCGCCCCGCCCTTGAGCATGGCCACCACGCCGCCGCAGGAGAGCCCCGAGGGGAAGAACTCCACAAAGGCGCGCGCCGGCCGGCCGTCGCAGGTCGCGGGCAGCACCGTGTCCATCTGTACGTCGCCGGGCCCCCGCACCACCCGGCCGGCCGAGCCGGAGGTGATGCGCCGGCCAGCCGCGTCCACCGCCGTCGCCACCGGAACGCCTCGGCGGATGGCGGCAGCGCGGTCGGCCTTCAGCAGCGCGGCGGCCTCCACCGCGAGGGATTCAAGCTTCGCCCGCGAGGTGCCCGACGCGAGGCGCGGCAGCGCGAGGGTCGCCAGCGCGGCGACGATGGCGAGGGCGCAGACGATCTCCAGCAGGGTGAACCCCGCTTCGCGATCATCCCTGTGCGCCCCAAGTGCCATCGTCCCGGTCCCGCCGCCTCAGCGCGCCCAGCTCGTGATGTCGGCGGCATTGCCGGTGCCGCCCTCCTGCCCGTCGGAGCCGAGGGAGACGATGTCGAACGGCCCGTGCTGGCCGGGCGCGCGATAGATGTAGGCCTTGCCCCAGGGATCGAGCGGCACGGTGCCGCCCTTCAGGTACGGCCCGTTCCAGGTGGAGACGTTGCCCGGCCGCTGCACCAGCGCGTTCAGCCCTTCCGAGGACGAGGGATAGCGGCCGGCGTCGAGATAAAAGAGGTCGAGGGCGCTGGAGAAGCCCTGGATCTGGATCTTCGCCGTCTTCACCTTGCTGTCGCCCAGATAGCCGAGCACGCGCGGCCCCACGAGGGCGACGATGAGGCCGATGATGGTGATGACCACCAGCAATTCCACCAGCGTGTAGCCGCCCTCACTCTTCCGGCGGCGGGAGCGGGACGGGATATGGGCCATCATGGGGGCGGGACCTTGATTCACGTTTCGTCACCCGATGCTTTGGCTGACCGACAGCAACGCGGTCATGACCGAGACGATGAGCCCGCCCACCACCACCGAAATGGTGACGATGGCCGCCGGCCCGATGACCGCGACGACCCGAGCGAGGGCGCGCTGGAGCTTTTCCTCGTAGAAATCGGCGATACGGCCGGAGAGCAGGGCCAATTGGCCGGTCTCCTCGCCGAGGCGCAGCATACGGATGGCCATGGGCGGCAGCACGTCGCCCTCGGCGAAGGCATCGGACAATCGCCCGCCATGGCGCACCCGGTCCGCCGCCTTGGCCCAGACGGAGGCCTCCTCCCCCGCCGCCATCACGTCCACGATGATGCGCAGCGCGGCGGTGAGCGTCACGCCGTTGCCGAGCAGGATGGAGAGGTTGCGGCAGAACACGGCCGAGCGGCGGAACAGGAGCACCGTGCGCACCAGTGGCAGCTTAGAGAGTGCGCCCGTCACCGCCCCGCGCACCTCTTTGCGTCGCAGCGCGAGTAAAGCGAGGGCCGGCAGCACCACCGCCGCTATGCCCACGGCGGCGGCGTGGGCTTGCAATCCGTCCGATAGATCGAGCAGCACCTGCACCATGGGGTCCAGCTTCGCCCCCATGTCGCGCAGCACGGAGGAGAATTGCGGCATCACGAACATGAGGAAGAAGACGAGCACGCCGCCCGCCGCCACCAGCACGAAGGCGGGATATTGCAGCGCCGAGGTCACCTTGCGGCGCAATTCCTCGGCCCGCTGCCGCTCGGCGGCGACCAGCTCGAGCATTCGGTCCACGGTGCCCGAGGCCTCGCCCACCTTCACCAGCGCCACATAGACCGGCGGGAACAGCTTGGGATGGGACGCCAGCGCCTCCGCAAGGCTCTCGCCGGCCAGCACATCCGCGCGGATCTTGCGGGCGACGGCGCGCATGCGGCCGAGGTCGGTGTCGCCGGTGAGCAGCTCCAGCGCCTCGTCGAGCCGCGCCCCGGCGCGCAGCAGCAAGGCGAGGTCGCGGGTGAAGAGGGTGACGTCCTCGGCCTTGGGCGCACCGAAGGTGAAGCCGAAGGCGCTCTCCTTCTTCTCCTTCAGCGGCGTCGTCTCCACCGGCACCAGGCCGAGAAATTCGATGCGGCGGCGCACCTCGGCCTCTGTCGGCGCGGAGATTTCGCCGCTCACCATCTGTCCGGCCTGGGTCAGCGCCCGGTAGGAGAAGGTGGCCATCGGCTCAGCGCACCGTGGTCACGCGCAGCACCTCGGCGGCCGAGGTGAGGCCGGCGCGACACTTGGCGACGCCGTCGTCCAGCATGGTGGTCATGCCGCCGGCGATGGCGGCGCGGTCGAGGGCGGCGGCGCCAGCGTGGCGGTCGATCATCTCGCGGATTTCGTCCGAGAGGGTCAGCACCTCGAACACCCCGATACGCCCGCGATAGCCCGCCCCGCCGCAGCGCTCGCAGCCCACCGGCTCGTAAACCGTCTCCCCCGCCTTGAGGCCAAGAGCGGCATATCGCGGATCGTCCCGCACGTCGGTGGCGGAGAGGGTGTGCGGACGCTTGCAGCGCTCGCAGAGCTGGCGGACGAGGCGCTGGGCGATCACCGCGCGCAAGGTGGACTTCAAAAGGAAGCCCTCCACGCCGAGATCGAGCAGGCGCGGCACGGAGGCGGCGGCGGTGTCGGTGTGGAGGGTGGTGAGCACCAGATGGCCGGTGAGCGCGGCATGGACGGCGATATGCGCCGTCTCCGGGTCGCGCACCTCGCCCACCATGATGACGTCCGGGTCCTGGCGCAGGAAGGAGCGCAGCGCCGCCGCGAAGGTGAGGCCGATCTGCGGGCGCACCTGCGACTGGAACACGCCGCGGATCTCGTATTCCACCGGGTCCTCGATGGTGAGGATCTTGCGCGTGGGCTCGTTCAGCACCGAGAGGATGGTGGCGAGCGTGGTCGTCTTGCCCGAGCCGGTGGGGCCGGTGACCACCACCATGCCGTGCGGCAGCGCGAGCAGCTTCATGAGCGTCTCGCGGTCGTGGGGGGCGAGGCCCAGTTTATCCACCGTCAGCACGCCCCGGTCCCGCGCCAGCAGGCGGATGACCGCGCTTTCCCCATGCTGTGTGGGCATGATGGCGACGCGCACGTCGATCTCGTCCCGCCCGAGCTTCAGGCGCGCCGCGCCGTCCTGCGGCAGGCGGCGCTCGGCGATGTCGAGGCCGGCGAGGATCTTGATGCGGGAGATCACCGCCTGCGGCAGCACGTCGGCCAGCGCATGGATGGGGCGCAGCATCCCGTCGATGCGCAGCCGCACCTCCAGGCCGGTGCGGAACGGGCCGATATGGATGTCGCTGGCGCGCAGCTCCATGGCCTTGTCGAACAGGTCGTTCACCGCCCGCACCACCGGCGCGCCGGAGGCGAGATCGCGCAGGCTGTCGATGTCGTCCTCGGCCCGCGCGGTGGCGGGGCCGGCGGCCTCGCGTGCGGCCGCCTCGTCGGCGCCGAGCCGTTCGGCCAAGGCCGTGGCGATGTCCTCGAAGGAGGCGACGGCGAGCGTCACCTTGCTTCCCAGCACGATCTCGGCCGCGCGCACCACTGTCTCGTCCGTGGGATCGCCCACGGCGAGGCAGGCCGTTCCGTCCGCCGTGCGGAAGGGCAGCACTGTCATCTCGCGCAGGAAGCGCGGGGTGAAGTGGGAAACGAGGGACGGCGCCGCCATCAGCTCCGGCAAGGCGATGCGCGGCAGGCGATAGAAGCCGGCGACGGCGTCGGCGAAATCGCCGGCTGTCAGTTCGCTCGCCTCCCAGACCTGGCGCAACGGACGCACGAGCGTGCCCGCCGTTCCGCCCCCGGCGGGATGCGCCAGCCCGCTCGCGGCGAGGAAGCTCAGGAAATCGCCGCCCTCCCCGCTCATGCCCGCGCCCCCGAAAGCCAGCGTTCAAATCCAGCAGCGCCATCCAGCGGCATCATTCGACAGCTGGACCGTGACCGTCCTAGCATGGAACAGATACCGGCGAAGGTTGCCGGTGGAAAGCATTTCGCTGCAATGGGCCGACCAGACAGTGGCGGCCCGCTTCACCGGCTCGGAGCCGAAACTGGCCGCGCACCGGTGGATCCCGCAGCGGCCGGCTTGGTATTCCCGGCCGACATGACGTTCGCGCGTCATGTCCGTGACATCCGCACGACATTCCGCGTTCAGGCCGAATCAGTCGTAGCCAGCTAACGGCAGCTTGGCAGGAGCCATCGTCAACCCTTATACATCCGTCACATGCCGTCGCTATGGAGAAGCGCGCAAAGGTATCTGGGCGACCCCGGGGGGCGGGCGGGTCCTCTGTTTCGCCCTGCGTTTCGGCTCTGCGTTTCGGCTCTTGCGTTCGGAAGTATCAGGTGATGCGTGATTGAGGATTGGCGCGGCCGGTCGAGCCCACGACCGGGCACTCTCGTATTGACGTGCGCGATCCTCTTCGCGGCGGTCCTGTCCGGCTGCTCCGGTATCATGGACGACACCAAGCCGCAGAGCACATTCGACCAGGTCCGCAACATCGACCTGTCGCCGAAACCCATGCAGCCTGTGGCCCAGCCGCCACAGCCGTCCGACAATCGTCAGCCGATCGAATATTTTGCGACTCCCGGCGCGCAGCCGGTGGCCGACCCCGCGTCGGTCGGCGCGGCGGGCACCGCGCAACGTGGGGCTGACGGCGGATACGATCTCAACTTCGAGAATACGCCGGTGACCACCGTCGCCAAGGTTGTGCTCACCGACATCCTCGGCGCCAACGTCATCATCGATCCCAGGGTCCAGGGCACCATCAGCCTGTCCTCGGCGCGCCCCGTCGCCCGCACCGATCTCGCCTATGTGCTGGAGAGCGCCCTGCGCGCCAACGGCATCGCCCTCGTCAAGGATTCCTCCGGCTACCAGTTGATGCCGCTCACCGAGGCCGCCGGCTCCGGCGCCACCGATGTGGGCACATCGCGGCCGGAGCCCGGCTATGGCGTCTCGGTGGTGCCGCTGCGCTACACCTCGGCCGAGACGCTGATGCCGGTGATCGACAGCTTCGCCACCCGGGCCGGCATGGTGCGCGTCGATCCGGGCCGCAACGTCCTGCTCATCCAGGGCACGGCGCAGGAGCGGCAGGCGGCCATCAACACCGCCCTCTCCTTCGATGCCGACTGGATGCGCGGCCAGTCGGTGGGCATCTA
>JAYSCE010000121.1:5900-9799 GCA_041915035.1 Xanthobacter sp. | reverse complement strand
CGGACTGGGCGGGGCCGGAATTCACCGCACCGTCGAACACCACATAGTCGAGGCCGGCCGGCAATTCGTCGGCGCGCACCGCGGCCCCATACTGGCGGCGGTAGTTCTCCTTCAGCTCGGGGTCCTCGATCTCGCGGACCGGGCGCTCCGGCAGGCCCTTCGAGCGGCGCCAGGCGTCGTAGACGCGCTGGATGATGCCCTTCATGGTCGGGCCGCCGGGATCGTCGGGATGGTTGGAATATCCGCCCTCGTGGCGGAGCACGGCGGCAAGCGCCGGCGCGAAGCTTTCGGCAGCCATTGCGAAATGTCCTGATGGGGGAAGGCGGGATTTCATCGCCGCGGACGCGGCGGCACGCGGGAGGGGCGGATTTCGCCCCTCCCGCGCTGTCTTCAGGCCACCTGCGGCAGGAGGTCGTTGGCGTAGCTCGCGGCCATGCGGCCGGCGAGGTACAGCGTGCCCTTGTCCACGGGGTGGACGTTGTCGCCGCCGATCCACTGGCCGATGTTGGACGACCAGCTGTAAGCCGCGTTGTTGTGCGAGCCGGTCAGCCAGGGCGGCGTGGCGGTGACCATGGACTTGTAGAAGATGTTCTTGTTCGGCCGCGCCGCGACCGCCGCGGCGATGGCAGCGTCCACGGTCTGGATGGACGAATAGCTGCCCGCCAGCGGCGCCGGGCCGAACCAGAAGACCGGGGCGCTGGTCGCGGAACGGATGCTGTCGAGGAAGGCGAGCGCTTCCGTGGTCAGGGCCTGCTGGGTGTAGCTCACGTCATTGGTGGAGCCCTGGACGAAGATCACGTCCGGCTTCAGCGCGAGCACCTGCGGCAGGCGCTCGCGGTAAGTGTAGAACGGCCCCTGCGCGGCGTTCGGGTTCAGAAGCCCGGTGCCGCCGATGCCGAAGCGCCACATGTTCCGGATGCCGGCAAGACGCCCGAACGCCGCCGAGAGCGTGTTGCTGAGGACGAAGGGGCCGTAGCTGGAGCCGTCCAGATAGCTGTCCCCGATGAAGGCACCGACCACGGGAACGGCCGGCACCGAAGGCCAGAACTGATCCCGGTTGGAGACAAGAAGTCGTCCGAAGATCGCCGACGACTTCCCGAAGAACACCTCATAGGTGCGCACACGCTGGTCGGCCCACGTCAGGGTGAAGACCAGATTGCTGGCATTGTTCGGATAGATGGCATCCGCAGTCACCGGTCGGCCCTCCACATGGACACAATAGCCTGCCGTGCTGTTGATGACCTCGAAACCGATGTAGTTGGCGTCCGAGCGAAACGCGACGGAGCATCCGCCCACCTTCTGCCCCGAGGCGTTAGCCATGAAGGTGGTGCACTCCAGCCGATCCGCATACTTCTGGACCGGCGTGCAACCGTTGAAGGTGAAGAACGAACGGTTCGCCCACACATCGAGGAAGCTGAGACCCGCCGGGGCACTGCCGCCGCCGGTGAGCGTGAGGGTCGGCGCATCCGTCCGGCTGGCCGGATCATCCGTGTAGGAGCCGAGATGCGCCCAGAGCACGCCGCCATCGCTGATCGCCGCGCCGGAAGCATGGGTCGGCTCGGTGGCGCCGGTCGTGCCGCTGTTCACCGCGATGTAGCGCTGGCCGACCGAATTGACCTTAACCTGCCCCTGAAGGATGGCGATGCCCGACGACCAGGCACCGGGGGCGATCCACGGCTGCTGATACACCGGCTGGGACTGCGCCGCGAGCGCCTGCTGAAGGCGGGTCTTCAGGGCAGCGGTGCTCTGGTTCCAGTTTCGAGAAGACATGAACAACTCCTCAGTAAAGGTCAAAACACGCCCGTGCCGGGGGTGCGGCACGGGCGATCCGGGGATGGGGAATGGGGGTGCGGACTGGAGCGGCGGCCCGCGGGGGCCGCTCAGATGCGCTCGATCAGGCGCGCGCCGTCCGCGTCGGTCAGGGGCGAGCCATCGGCGTCCACGAGGTAGATGAAGCCGCGGGGCGGACGGAGCCCGCGCCGGCCGCGCAGGAGGGCGGCCGCGGAGAGGGCGAGGGACAGCATGGCCGCCGCTCCGCTCAGCGGTCGATCAAGGCGTAGATGTCGATGCCCGTGCTGGTGCCGGTGGCCCACACCCGGCGCACCTGGCAGGGCGGCAGGGGCTGGAGGCCCGGCAGGGCGCGCACGTCGATGCGGGTGGCATCGTCCGCGCCCACGGGGGTGATCCGCACGGTGGCGATGCCACCGGCGACATCCTCGGGCACGAACACCCACACGGCCTTGGCGTAGGCGGCGAGTTCGTCGCTGTCGGAGGGGGTGACGCGGATCATCTGCCGCGTCGGCGAGGAGAGCGAGGCGGCGAGCCCGCGCATGGGGTCGCGGGCGGGATCATAGGCCATAGCAAGTCTCCGAAAGGCGGCCGCGCGACGCGCGTCAGGCGCCGGGAATGGCGAGGAGGAGGAGGTGAAGGCCGAGGCGCACCGTGCCGCCGCTGAAGGCACCGCCGCTGGCGGTGAGGCGGACGGGGGTCGGCGCGTAGACGGCGGTGGGGCCGATGACCCCCATGTTCGTCGCGCCCGGCGCGATGCCGAGGCTGCCGCCGAACTTGGCCTGCTCCCCGGCGATGCCGCAGTCGTAGGCGGAGGCGCCGGCGACGGCGGTGAGGGTGCGGGTGGAGACGCCGAGCACGATGGCCCGGTCAGGGATCACCAGCGCCGTGTCCACATACGTCCCGGAGAGGGTCGCATCCGCCTCCCGCACCTCGGCCGAGATCGCGCCGCGGTGGGCACTGGCCGCGAGCGGTGAAACCCAGGCGCCGCCGTCGAACAGGGCGAGGCGTCCCTCATCGCGGATGAAGGCGAGGAAGCCCTGAGCCACGGGCAGGAAGTCGAATGCCCCCGCCTCATAGGCCGCGATCATCCCCGCCCGCCCGGCAAAGACACCGGTGGCGCCGGGCGGGACGAACCAACGCGCGCCCTCGGCGGGCGAGCTGGGCGGGGCGGTCGCGGTGGCGCTTTCCAGCACCAGTTGCACGAAGGCATCGAGGCGGCGGATGGCCTCGTTGTGGGTAACATGCTTCTGCGCCTGGGCCGCCGCGATGTACGGCAGCGCCAGGTTCGCCGATTGCTCGGACATGGCTGGACCTCGGTGGAAGGAGAAAAGCCCTACGGCCGCACGCTGGCCGTCACCGCCGCGCCCGCCCCGACGCTGGCCGAGAGCTGGGCGATGCGGACGGCGAGTTCGCTCTGCGGGGCACCGAAATCGGCGATCTCGTCAGCGGCCGCATAGAGCGCTTCAGGCGACGTGAGGGCGAAGCTGCGCCGCACCGTCCCGCCGTCGAGGATGTCGAGCCGGTAAGCCTCGCTCGCTTCGCCCAGCGGCACCTCCACCGCCTCCCATCCGTCCCCCGCGATGCGGGTGCGGCGGATGAAGGAGAGCGCGACGCCCGCCCCCGTCCGCTGCGCCCGCACATGCACCGGCGAAAGCGGGGCGAGCGCGCGGCCGGAGACGGTGGCGGACACCTCCGTCACCTCCTCCGCACCCTGATCGTCCCGCGCCGAGCCGACCCGGTAGAGGAAGCTGCGCCCCAGCGCCGCGATGCCGCTGGACACGCTCACCAGCGTGCCGTCAAGGCGCACGATGCGGGTGCCCGCCGGCCAGACCTCCGCTCCCGCCGCCTCGGTGCCTGCGAGGCCGCGCAGGAGCCCGGTGAGGCGATAGCTGCCCGCGTCCACCAGATCCGCCTCGGTGAAGGCGAGGATCTCCGGCGCGCGGTCATCGGCGAGGAGTACGAGGAGGTTGGCGCCGGCCAGCACCTCGGCCTCGCTGGCCGAGACGAGAAGGGAGGTCTGCAACGTCACCTCCAGCACGTTGTGCCGGTCGAACCGCCAAAGCGGCCCCGGTGCGAGCGGCGCGGTGAGGGTGCCGAAGGTGGCGGAG
>JAYSCE010000121.1:0-5890 GCA_041915035.1 Xanthobacter sp. | reverse complement strand
CAAAGCTCGCGCCATCGGTGGAACGCCAGATGGCGAGCGTGCCGGGCCAAGGCGAAGCCGCCGCGGCAAGCCATTGCAGCGGTACGGGTTCCGCCTCCGACAGCGCGGGCAGATCGAGCACGAGCACGGCGGGCGGGCCGGAGGCGCCGGGCAGCGCGATGGCGCCGGCCCCCTCCTCTGCCAGCGCCACGTCGAACACCTCCGGCTCGATGGTGCGGGCGGTGATGGCCAGCGCCTCCGCCTCCTCCACGCGGACGATTTCCACGAGGCGCGTGCGACCATCGAAGGTCAGCCGCACGAGGTCGTCCGGGGCGAGCGCGAGACGGGAGGGCGGCAGGGAGAAGGTGAGCGTCTCGCGCCCGGCCCACAGATCCTGAAGCCAGACATCGGCGGCGCGCACCATCACCGCATCGGAGGCCACCACCGCGAGATCCGCCTGCGTCACATGCCGGCTCTTGCCGGCGAGGCGGCGGGAGGAGACGGTGGCGCGACGGTAGTCGCGCAGCGCGTCGACGAAGCCCACCGTCACCTCCAAAGGCAGCTCGGTCTCCTGCGCGCGGGTGACGGCGAGGAGGGGCGCGCCCTCCACCTGCACCAGATCATCGGTGCCGATCTCCGCCACCTCGCCCTGTCCGCGCGGGCGGAAGACGATGCGGCCCTCCTCTTCCCCCGCCTCGAAGGCGAAGGCGCGGGCCAGCGGCTCCAGCGCCGCGCGGGCGGTCATGGGCTGCTCCACCACATAGCCCTCGACCGCGCCGGAGAGGTGCGTGCTGTCCACGTCAGTGATGCCAAAATCGGCGGCGAGCGTCGCCACCAGCGCATCCAGCGGCGCCGAGCCGAGGCGGCCGGTGAGCCAGTGGCCGGTGGCCCAGTTGGCACCGTCCGCCCATACGTCGGTCGCATAGGGGAACTGGGGATAGGGCCGCGCATCCCAGCTCCACAGGAACAGCGCGTCGGGCTCCACCATGCGGCCGGGATAGAGGGTGGCGACGGGGTTATCGGCAGCGTCCGCATCCGCGCCGAAGGTGGCGAGGATGGCCTCCAGCGCGCGGCGCTGAATGAGGTCGTCCCGCGCGCCGGAGGAGAAGGGCGGCAGGCGGTTCTCGGCGGATTTCGCATCCGGGAAAGCGCTCGGCCGGTTGGCGCCCTTGTCCACCGCCGGGCATCCCGCCTCCATCAGGCGGATGGGCTTGGCGCCGGGCAGATAAGCGGTGGACGTCGCGCTACGCACGCCAGCGATGCGCTCGTGATGGGCTTTCGCCCACCAGGACCAGAGATCCTTCTGGCGATACACCCACGGCTCGCCGAAGGCGCCATCGGTGATGGGGCTGCGCGCCTGAGCGGCGCGGGCGGCATCGTCGGGATAATACCAGTCGAAGGCCTCGCCCCGGCGCAGGTTGGCCTTGAGATAGGCACGGTCGTGAATGGACTGCGCGAGCGCCGCATCGAGATGGGCGAAGCCGTCCCGCCAGTCGGCGAGCGGGGGATAGTAATCGATGCCGATGAAGTCCACCGCCGGGGCGCTCCATACCGCATCGAGGGGAAAGCGCACGTCGCCGGAGGCGAGCACCTGCGCGCCATATTCCGTCCAGTCGGCGGCGTAGGAGACGCAGGTGGAGGGCCCCACCACCGCCTTCACATCGGCTGCCAGTTGCGCGAGCGCCTCGGCGGCGGGGAAGGCGCCGGTGTCGTCGGTGAGGCGAGTGAGCGCGGCCATTTCCGAGCCGATGAGGATCGCCTCCACCCCGCCCGCCGCGACGGCGAGATGGGCGTAATGCAGCACCATGCGCCTGAGGCTCCATTCCTCCGGTCCGTGATAGATCACGCTCGTGCCGACGCGGGTGAAGTCTCCCGCCTCAGCCGTGCCGAACAGCGCCGCGACCTGCGCGCGGCAGGCGGCGGTGCCGTCCACCGTGCCCGATCGCCCCGGTGCCGGATCGCACGTGATGCGCCCGCGCCAGGGATGGGGCGGCTGGGAGGCGGCGCCGGTCCAGGGATCAGGGCGCGTGTTGCCGGCGGGAATGTCCATCATGACGAAGGGATTGAGCGTCACCTTCAGCCCGGCCTCGGTCATGCGCTGGATGGCGCGCACCACGCTGTCGTCGGAGGGCGTGCCGCCATAGGCCGCGCGGCCCTCATATTGGGAAACGGTGGGCGTGGTGAGCCGCGTCTGCCCGCCCACGCTCCACAGCGCCGGGGCGGTCGCCTTGTTCACGCGCTCGCACTTCGGCCGCACGGCACATTGGCCGGCGCGCAGATCGTCGCCGAACCAGGACACCACCAGCGAGACGCGCGACACGTTCGGGCAGGCGCCGAGGAGCTGGTCGAGGGAGGCCTCGAAATCGCTGAAGAAGGAGGTGACGTGCCGGTTCTCCGGCCCGTAGCTCGCCTCGCCATAGACCTGGCGGATGTTGCGCGTGTCGTAGCCGAATTCGGTGGCGCCGGGGATCAGCGTCACCGCCCTCACCTGCCTCTCTAGGGCGCCGATGGCGCGCTCCACCTCCACGGTGATCTGCGGCAGGCGATTGCCGTAGTCGGTCAGCTCCAGATTGCGGAAGGTGAGGTAGGCGACGCCGCGATAGGCCGGCGTGCCCGCTGCGCCCTGCTTCGCCTCGATCCACGAGTCCGGCGCCTCGTCCGCCTCGCCGAGGTGGGGCGTGATGTGCAGGCGCCGCGTGTCGAGCAGCTTGCCGTCCGCCCAGATGCGGCCGATGCGCGAGACCGGGCCTTCGCAGAGCGCCACGGCGAAATTGGCGTAGTAGGTGTAGGTGGTGGTGCTGGCCGAGAGGCTACCGCCCTTGCCACCGACCGACTGCGTCTCCTCCTTCTTCACCTCCTTCAGCTTGGTCGCCCAGATCACCTGCCCGGCGAGGCGGGCGCGGCCGTAGATGCGGGGCAACGGCGCGCCGGCGGTGGAGGCCATCACGTCGAGGTCGGTGAGGCGCGGGCCTTCCGCATGGCGCGAGCGGTTGCCGCCGAGCAGCGCGCCATCGATGACCGAGCCGCCGAGCGCCCCCAGCGCCCGCCCCGCCACCGCGCCGATGGGTCCGAACAGCGCGCCGCCGATAAGGCCGCCGGCCGCGCCGAGAAGCAGCGTCGCCATGGGTGAGGCTCCGGGATGAAAGAGATATGGGA
The DNA here is from genome assembly GCA_041915035.1 of Xanthobacter sp. Lineage (GTDB taxonomy): Bacteria > Pseudomonadota > Alphaproteobacteria > Rhizobiales > Xanthobacteraceae > Xanthobacter. The sequence goes on along the minus strand of JAYSCE010000121.1, from coordinate 2,755 downwards.
AGAAGGTAGGCCCTACCCCGACATGGTGCCGTCATCGCCCGGCGGGTCCGGGCGATCCACGGTCGGTCGGGTTCCGGCTTTCAGGCCGCGCGCAAGCGGCTCAGTAGATACCCCGGACGAGCCGGGGCATGACGGCGGGTAGGACGGTGCAAGCGCCCCGCTTCGCTCTCGCGCCTCGGCCGACTGGAACGGAGCGAAGCGCAGTGGAAGGAGAGCCGTGGCCCAGCGCAACACGTCGCCGAAGGCGGCTCTTTTCCGAGGCTCTGCGGGCGGGTGCCGGCTTCGCCGACCTTTCCCCTGGACCCCGGATCGGCGCTCCACCTGCGGTGTCGCTTGTCCGGGGAACTGTTTCGATGAGCCCCCTACCCCGCCCCCGGAAAGGCGAAGGCATAGGCCAGCCGCCGGCGCCACCAGGGCGTCAGCGCCGTCTCGCACACGCTCGCGCCGTCATAGGCGTGGATCATCCGCCCGTCCTCGCAGAGCAGTGCCGCGTGCTTCGCCGGAAGATGCGCCCGGAAGCGGAACAGCAGCACGTCGCCGGGCTGCGCCTCGGCCAGCGGAACGGCGACGAGATGTCGGCGCGCGGTGTCGGCCAGCGTCTCGCTGCGGGAGGCCTCGGCCCAGTCGGGCGCGTAAGACGGGAGTGCCTCCGGCTCGGGCCCCACCACTGCGCGCCAGACGCCACGCGCGAGGCCGAGGCAGTCCGCGCCGTGGCCCTTCAGGGAGGCGCGGTGGAGATAGGGCGTGCCGATCCAGGCGCGGGCCTCGGCCAGGATAGCGGCGCGGATCGCGGCGCGATCTGGAGGGCCGCTCATTCCCGCAGACTCCCGTCGTATCCGCCCTCGCCGGGGATGGCGACGGAGATCACCGCATCGTTGCCCGGCATGTGCGGGAAGCCGCGGAAATTGAATGCGTTTGAGAAGCGATCGCGACAGGTCGCAAAGCGCTTGTCGCAGCCGGCGGTGAGGGTGATTTCATCGCCCTCCACCACCTCGAACGGTGGCCGCTGCCAGAGGCGCAGCACCACCCCTTCGGCATCCACCAGATGCGCCTTCACCTCGGTGACGAAGCCGGCATTGGCGCCGCCCGCGAACACCGCACGCCCCCGCGCGAAGGTACCGGCAGCGAAGCCGCCAAGACCACTCACGCGCAGGCGCAGCGCACCCTCCACCGTACTCACCACCACGCGCGCGGAATGGGCCGGCGCGGAAAGATCCACACCGCAGCGCGCGTCGCCGAGATCGGCATCGCAGGTGGGGGTGAAGAGGCGCCCGCGCGTCTGGTTGAAGGCATCGGCGAGGGCGCGGATCTCGGCGGTGAACACGCCATCCTCGCAGCGCACCTCGCCGATGGTTCCCCGCCGCAGGAGGAGGTTTTGCGCGGGGGTCTGCCAGTTGACGAGAATGAGGTCCACGCCGGCCCCGTCATAGAGGCCGGCGGCGAGGTCGGCGGCATCGAGCGCATCCGCGCTGAGCGCGCCGGATAGCTCGGTGCCCGTCACCGAAAGCCCCTGGGCCTCGCTGCTTTCGGAGCCCGCGACGCCGGAGGCGGCGATGAAGGTCACGCCCTCCACCACGAGGTCGCGATCATGGTCGGTGAAGCCGAGCACGGTGCCGTCGCGGCGTGTCACGCGCCAGGCGCGGCACAGGGTGGTGACGCCGCTCGCGAGATGGTCGGCGAGCGCGGGATCGAGGGTGCGCATGTCAGCCTCACACGCGGATTTCGATGATGGGGATGCGGGGGATCGCGCCGGCCGCGAAGGCGGAAAGATCCACCTCGAGAAAATCGGTGTCGAAGCGCACCGGAACGTCGAAGCGGAAGCCCGCCGTGACGACCGCCGAAGGCGGCGGGATGGCGCCTTCCGCGAAGGTGAATTCGCCGCGCGTGGCATCGAGCGAGAAGTGAGCGCCCTCAACGTGTTCGATGCCGTTCACCGCGACCTTCACGCTGCCCGCGACGGGCTTGGTGATGGCGCGCAGATAGGGCGCGTGGAGGGCGCCGTAGCGCTTCGTCAGCGCGAAGGTCGCGCGTGCTCCGTCACCCGCGCCGATGAGCTGATCGAGCGCGCTCACCTCGCCATCCGGAGCCGCCGAGGACTGGTCGAGACGATCGCGCCAGCGGAAGCCGTGGAGACGCCCGCGGCGCTCCTCGAAGAAGGCGACGATTTCGGCCAGCGCGGCGAAGGTTTTCACCCCGTAACCGGCATCCCAGCGACGTCGCGAATCAGCCTGTCGGGTGTTGCGCTCCTCGCGTCCGGAGGCGGTCGTGACGACCTCCGTGACGCGCTCGGGACCGCCGGAAGCGCCGAGAGCGACCTCCAGAGGGAACAAAATCTCATGAAAGGCGGCCATATGATGCCCCCATCCCCTAATTCTTGGCCGAAAACAGTAGAGATGGCCTTGACATAGTTGAACGTGACGCCTTGACTTTCCGGTGCCCCGTTGAGCATGGAGCGAAAGCATGGCTACCAAGCCCGCGAAGAAGCCGGCCGCCGCCGCCGAGAAACCTGCCGAGAAGAAGGCCGCTGCCCCCAAGGCCGCAGCCAAGACCACAGCACCCAAGACCGCCGCCCCGAAGACCGCTGCACCGAAGGCCGCCGCCCCCAAGGCTGCTGCGCCGAAGGCCGAAGCCAAGGCCGCTGCCCCCAAGGCCGCTGCTCCCAAGGCTCCTGCCAAGAAGGCCGCCGCGCCCAAGGCCGCTGCGCCGAAGGCCGAGGCCAAGGCTGCTGCCCCGAAGGCTCCCGCCAAGAAGGCCG
>JAYSCE010000120.1:0-9871 GCA_041915035.1 Xanthobacter sp. | reverse complement strand
GGCCTTCTCTTCAAGCTGAAGGTGCTCGAGGACTGAGCCTTCCGAAGGAACGCATAAAAAGGGGGCGCGCCGGCAAGGCGCGCCCCCTTTCGTTTGCCGGGTCGGGGCTCCCGGCAAACCCCCGCTCCGGGATTGCCTTACTCGGCGGCGACAGGGCCCGCCGGGTTCTTCTGCTGCTGCGCCGTCTCCGCCGCCTTGGCGCGGGTCTCGTGCTCCAGCGCCGCCTTCACGCCCGCCCCGTACTCGGGGTGGACCTTGGTGAAGAGGGCGATCTGCCGGTCGGCGATCTCCTGCGGGATGCCGTACATGGCCGCCGCGAGGTTGCTGAAGAGCCGCTGGCGCTGGCCGGCGTCGAACAGCTCGAACAGCGCACGCGGCTGGGAGAAGTCGTCATTGCCGATGCGGTGGCTGTAGCGCTCGGCGTCACCCGAAATCTTCAGCGGCGGCTCGGCGTACTTGGCATCCTCGGCGGCGCCGTTGAACGAGTTGGGCTCGTAATAGGCGTCGGTGTTCCCGGTCATCTGCGGGAAGAACCGCATGGCGCCGTCCTTGTGATAGTGGTGCACCGGGCACTTGGCTGCGTTCACCGGCAGGTGCTCATAGTGCGTGCCCAGGCGATAGCGGTGTGCGTCCGCGTAGGAGAAGATGCGGGCCTGTAGCATCTTGTCCGGCGAGAAGGAGATTCCGGGCACGATGTTGGACGGCGAGAAAGCCGCCTGCTCGATCTCGTTGAAATAATTCTCCGGATTGCGGTTCAGCTCCATCACGCCGATGTCGATGGGGGGATACTCGCCGTGCGGCCACACCTTGGTGAGGTCGAAGGGATTGTAGGAGGTCTTCTCCGCATCCAGCTCCGGCATCACCTGCACCTGCACCTTCCACTTGGGGAACTCGCCGCGCTCGATGGCGCTGAACAGATCCTCCTGCGTGGATTCGCGGGTGCGGCCGACCACCTCGGTGGCCTCGCCGTTGGTCCAATGCTTGTGCCCCTGCAGGGTCTTGAAGTGGAACTTCACCCAGAAGCGCTCGCCCGCCTCGTTGATGAAGGAATAGGTGTGCGAGCCGTAGCCGTTCATGTTCCTGACGCCCACCGGCAGGCCGCGGTCGGAGAACAGGATCGTCACCTGGTGCAGGCTCTCCGGCGAGAGGGACCAGAAGTCCCACATGGCGGTGGGCGAGCGCAGATTGGTCTTGGGGTGGCGCTTCTGGGTGTGGATGAAGTCCGGGAACTTGTAGGGATCGCGGACGAAAAAGACGGGCGTGTTGTTGCCCACGAGGTCCCAGTTGCCCTCTGGCGTATAGAACTTGAGCGCGAAGCCGCGCACGTCGCGCTCGGCGTCCGCCGCGCCGAGTTCGCCGGCCACGGTGGAGAAGCGCGCGATCATCGGCGTCTGGGCGCCGGGCTGCAGTGCCTTGGCCTTGGTGTATTTCGAGATGTCGCCGGTGATGGTGAGGGTACCGTGGGCGCCCCAGCCCTTGGCATGGACCACGCGCTCGGGAATGCGCTCGCGGTTCTGGTGGGCGAGCTTCTCGATGAGTTGGTAGTCCTGCATCAGCACCGGGCCGCGGGGCCCGGCGGTGAGGGAATTCTGGTTGTCGGAAATCGGATTTCCGGCCGTGGTGGTGAGGGTGGGTCGCGTCATGAAGGGCTCCCTGCTTGGTTTCGCGCCGTGACGGCTGCGGAACAACCGGGGCGCAGCATGGCCGTCAGTTGGAATAAGGACAAATCAGATTGCATTGAGTTTTCGATAAGGTAATCTTATCATGTGCTCTCGACCCGTCAGCTCCGCTATTTCGACGCCCTCGCCCGCCACCGCCATTTCGGCCGCGCGGCGGAGGAATGCGCCGTCACCCAGCCGGCTCTCTCCATGCAGATCCGCGAGATGGAGGAAGCCCTCGGCGTCCGCCTCGTGGAACGGGGGCGGAGCGGCGTGCGGCTGACCCCGGTGGGGGAGGAGGCGGCCTCCCGCGCCCGTGGCGTGCTCGCGGCCCTCGCCGACATGGAACGCACCATCCGGGATCGCGGGCGGCTGCTGGAAGGGCGGATGCGGCTCGGCGTCATCCCCTCCATCGCGCCCTATCTCCTGCCCCGCCTCCTGCCGGAGATGGCCGCCCGCTGGCCGGGCGTGGAGATCGCGCTCCGGGAGAGCCAGACCGAGCAATTGGTGAACGACCTAGCCCACGGCGATCTCGACCTCGTCATCCTGAGCCTGCCGGTGGATCACCCGGCGCTGGAGACCAAAGCGCTGTTCGAGGACCCGTTCCTGCTGGCCGTACCCGAAGGCGCGGCGGCCTTCCCGGGCGAGACCGCCACCCCAGAGGACATCCTCGCCGCCGACCTGCTGCTGCTGGAGGACGGCCATTGCTTCCGCGACCAGGCGCTCAACGTCTGCCGCAAGGTGGATGCGCGCCAGTTGCGGCGGTTCGGCGCCTCCAGCCTCTCGACGCTGGCCCAGTTGGTCGCCAACGGGCAGGGGGTGACGCTGCTGCCTCAGATGTTCGTCGCCTCCGAGGGCGGGCGCATTCCGCGCGTGCGGCTGCTGCGCTTCCCCGATCCGGCACCGTCGCGCACCATCGGCCTCGTCTGGCGGCGCACTTTGCCGTTCCGCGACGATGTGGAGCAGGTCGCCGCCATGGTCCGGGCCTGCCGCCCGGCTGTGCAAGACGGCGAAGACCGGCGCTCTGCCTTGCTTTGACCCGCGTTCGCGGCTAAGCCCCGCGCAAAGACGGGGATCCTATGGCTCAGGACGGACTTTCCTACCGCGACGCGGGCGTGGACATCGATGCGGGCAACCGGCTCGTCGATCTCATCAAGCCGCTGGTGAAGGCCACCGCCCGGCCGGGTGCCGACGCGGACATCGGCGGCTTCGGCGGCGTGTTCGACCTGAAGGCGGCGGGATTTGCCGATCCCCTCCTCATCGCCACCACCGACGGCGTGGGCACCAAGCTCAAGATCGCCATCGATACCGGCGTCCACGACACCATCGGCATCGACCTCGTGGCCATGTGCGTGAACGATCTGGTCGTTCAGGGCGCCGAGCCGCTGCTGTTCCTCGACTATTTCGCCACCGGCCGCCTTGCGCCGGAGGTGGGCGCCCATATCGTCGCGGGCATCGCGCGAGCCTGCAAGGCGGCCGGATGCGCCCTGATCGGCGGCGAGACGGCCGAGATGCCGGGCATGTACCGCGACGGCGACTATGACCTCGCCGGCTTCTCCCTCGGCGCCGTCGAGCGCACCGAGTTGCTGCCGCGCAAGGATGTCGGGCCAGGCGACGTGATCCTCGGCCTCGCCTCGGATGGCGTGCATTCCAACGGCTATTCGCTGGTGCGCCGCATCGTTGAGCGCTCCGGCCTCGCCTGGACCGACGAGGCGCCCTTCCACGAGGGCCAGAACCTCGGCACGGCGCTGCTCACGCCCACCCGGCTCTATGTGAAGAGCGTGCTCTCCGTCATCCGCTCGACCGGCGCGGTGAAGGCGCTCGCCCATGTCACCGGCGGCGGCATCACCGAAAACCTGCCACGCGTGCTGCCGGCCGGCACCATCGCCCGGATCGATTTGTCCAACCTCATCGTCCCCCCGGTCTTCCGCTGGCTCGCTTCCGTGGGCGCGGTGGCACCGGAGGAGATGCTGCGCGCCTTCAACTGCGGCGTGGGCATGGCCGTGGTGGTCCCCGTGGACCGGGAGGAAGAGGTGGCCGACGCCTTCGCCGCCGCGGGCGAGACGGTGATCCGCCTTGGCGTCATCGAGCCCGGCACCGGCGCGGCCCATGTGGTCTATGACGGGGCCGCCGATTTCGGGTTCGCGTCATGAGCGAGGCGGCGCCCAAGCGCACCGCGATCCTCATCTCCGGCCGCGGCTCCAACATGGCGGCGCTGGTGAAGGCCGCCGAGGCGCCGGACTTCCCGGCCGAGATCGCGCTGGTGCTCTCCAACCGGGAGGACGCCGCCGGACTCGACTTCGCCAAGGACCATGGCGTCCCCACCCTCGTGCTCTCGCACAAGGGCTATGCCGATCGACTCGCCTTCGACGCGGCGCTCGATGCGTACCTCGAGGCCGAGGGCATCGAGATCGTCTGCCTCGCCGGCTTCATGCGCCTGCTCACCCCCTGGCTGGTGGAGCGCTGGCGCAACCGGATGATCAACGTCCACCCCTCGCTGCTGCCGAGCTTCAAGGGCCTGCACACCCATGAACGCGCGCTGGAGGCGGGCGTGCGCCTGCACGGCTGCACCGTGCATTTCGTGCGGGCCGAGATGGACGAGGGGCCGATCATCCTCCAGGCCGCCGTGGGCGTGGAGGCAGATGACACCCCAGACGTGCTCGCCGCCCGCGTGCTGGCGCAGGAGCACGTGATCTATCCCAAGGGGCTGGAGCTTCTGGCCGCCGGCCGCCTCAAGGTCGCCGACGAGCGGGTGGAGATCACCGGCGCCAAGGGCGGCCTGCCGCCGCTGGTTTCGCCGGGGGTGTGAGCGATGATGGGCTGGAGGACTTGCGGGACTATTCTGCTGGCCCTCCTCGCCTCCGCTGCCGGGCACAGCGAGGCCCTTTCCGCATGTGTTTGTGATGGAGAAAGCGCGCTGTCCGGCTGGAGGCAGGCTTACCTTCAAGCCCGCTTCGGGGACTGCGGCTCTCCCGATCTCCAGAATTCCGATGATCGCCAGGTTGGGCGGATCAAATACGGTGGCTTCTACCGCGACGCGTCGGTCACGCCGATCTCCGCCAACATCGTAGGCGACGTCGCCAGCCTGAGCGACATTCTCACATTCAACCGCGCGCTCAATCCCGATGGCTCGATAAATCCCCTGGTCAACAGCAGCCGGCCTCCTCTGATCGTTCTTCAGTATCTGGATCAGAAGGTCGAAGTGAGATATGTCCCCGGTCGTTCAATTCAGTATATCGCCGATGCGGGCGCTTCGTCAGCGCCCGATCAATCCATGAGGAAAATGTCGTTCTTCGTTTCATCATCTTACGATGAATTGGAGAATGCTGCAAAGGCGCTCTTGGCGCAAGACGATTACATCGTGGATCAAGAGGCGCTGCCGGATGGATGCGCCTTGGCGCGATACCGTCTATCGACGAGTATCGCCGCGACCTTCGTTCGGGTCACGCCGGATGCGAGCCTCGCCTCACGGGCGCGCTGCATCCTCACCGGCACGCTCTATCATTACGGCTTCTCGGGCGCGGCTTATGTCTACGCTTCTCCACTCACTGACGTGGACCAGAGCGGCCATGCCGTGCCGGCCCTGAAGGATCGCTGGTTCACCCTCGCCGGCCCCGAGGGACGTGCGATTAAGCCCACGCCGGGCGCCAAACGGTGCGACGTCGCCGGTGACCTGAGCAGACTGCCGGACCGATAGCTCCGCCATCCCGCAAGCCAGATCTTTCCCTAAACCACGACCTTCGCCACCCGCACCTTATTGTCGTGAAACGCCGCGCCGCCCACCGGCGCCACGGGGTCGGCGCCGGTCAGCGTATTGATCCCCCGCCCGCCGCGATGGGCGCCGGCCGGCTGGATCTGCTCGGAGACGACGACGCCGCGCCTCAGCCCGTCGAACAGCCGCACGCGCAGTTCCACCCGCCCGCGCGGGTTCTCCACGGCCACCAGATCGTCTTCTGCAACACCCAGCGCAGCCGCATCCTCGGGATGGACCAGCAGCGAGGGCGCGCCCTCCTTCTCCTGCGAGGTGGGCGTCTCGGTGAAGGAGGAGTTGAGGAAGTTGCGGGCCGGTGCCGTCACGAGGCGGAAGGGATGATCCGCATCCGCCTCCTCGATGACCGCCCAATGGTCGGGCAGCGCGGGCATGTCCGTCACCGGGCCGAACTTGCCGGGCGCGGGGAAGGAGAGGTTCGCCCAGTCCACCGCGAAGTGGAAGCGCTTGTCGCGGTGGGCGAAGCCGTCGAGGAAATGGGCGGAGCGGAAGTCTTGGCCCACGTCCATGAAGCGGGCTTCCTCCAGCGCCTCCACCGGGCCGCGACCACTTTCGCGGAGGGTCCAGTCGATCAGCTCCCGCGCGGTCATGGCGAAGCCGGGGTGCTCGGCGCCGAGGCGTGAGGCCAGGGCGCAGATCACGTCGTGGTTGGTGCGGCACTCGCCAGGGGGCTCCACCAGCTTGGTGCCGATCTGGATGTGCGGATGCCCGCCCGCGCCATAGATGTCGTCATGCTCGGTGAACATGGTGGCCGGCAGCACGATGTCTGCCATCTTCGCGGTATCGGTCATGAACTGCTCGTGGACCGCAACGAACAGGTCGTCCCGCGCGAAGCCGCGCTTCACCTTCTCCTGCTCGGGGGCGACGGCGATGGGATTGGTGTTCTGGATGAGGAGCGCCGCCACCTTGCCGCCGCCCGCCAGCGCATCCTCCTCCCCCATCAGGATGGGGCCGATGCGGGACTGGTCGAGCGCGCGCACGGTGGGATCGAGCTTGTCCAGCCCCTCGATCATCTTCTTGCGCCAGCCATAGGTGCCGGACATGGAATGGAGCGCGCCGCCGCCCAAGTGCTGCCAGCTTCCGGCGACCACGGGGATGGACGCCACCGAATGCATGTTCACCGCGCCGTTGCGGCTGCGGGAGAAGCCATAGCCGATGCGGAAATAGGAGGCGGGCGTGGTGCCGACGAGCCGCGCATAGGCTTCGATCTCGCTGACCGGCAGGCCGCAAAGCGCGGAGGCCCATTCGGGCGTGCGGGTTGCGAGGTGCGCCTCCAGAGCTTCGGCGTCGCGGGCGTAGCGCTCCATATAGACGCGGTCGGCGAGGCCGTCGCGGAACAGCACGTGCATCACCGCGCAGGCGAGCGCGCCGTCTGTGCCGGGGCGGATGAGAAGGGGGATGTCCGCCTGCTCCATGGTGGGCGTGCGATAGACATCCACCACCACGATCTTCGCGCCATGGCGCTTTCGCGCATGGATGGCGTGGGTCATCACATTGACCTGCGTGGACACCGCATTGGTGCCCCAGAGCGTGATGAGGCCGGAGGCAGCCATCTCGCGCGGGTCCACGCCGGCGATGCGTCCGGCGCCGGCCATGTAGCCGCTCCAGGCGGGATTGACGCAGATGGACGAGAAGAAGCGCGAATAGCGCTTCACATGGGTCAGCCGGTTGATGCCGTCGCGCATCACGAGGCCCATGGTGCCGGCATAATAATAGGGCCAGACGGACTCCGCCCCGTGCTCCCGCTCGGCCTTCAGGAGGCCTTTGGCCACCCGATCCAGTGCCTCGTCCCAGGAAATGCGGGTGAACTGGCCGGAGCCCTTGGGGCCGGTGCGCAGCAAAGGATGGGTCAGGCGGTCCGGGTGGTTCGCGCGCTCGGCATAGCGGGCGACCTTCGCGCAGATGACGCCAGCAGTATAGGGCTGGTCCTTGGAGCCATGCACCCGGCCGATGCGGCCGTCCGCCATCACGTCCACCTTCAGGGCGCAGACGGACGGGCAGTCATGGGGACAGACGGAGGGGTGGGTCGCAACCGGGCTGTGGGCGGTGTGCGAAACGCTCGGGGCATGGACGTTCATGGCCGAGAGACAATAAAGGGGGCGACGCGCGCCGTCGCCCCCTTTTCACATGTCGGATCGGGCGGGCTCAGGCGCCGTGCCCGGCCTCGGCGGCCCGGTCGCGCCCGCGGTTGCGCAGCACGTAGCCGAGCCCCAGGACGAAGAGCGCGCCGATGGTGCTGGCCACATAATGGGGCAGGGCGGCCGGGTGCAGCCCGTCCTCGGCCACTTTCACCAGAGCGGGGTTGATGTGCTGCAGGTAGCTGAGCGCCATCACGTCCCCCACCAGCATCTCGCCCGCGATCCAGCCGAGCAGCGCCGCACCCGCCCAGATGAGGATGGGGAAGCGGGTCAGCAGCGAGAGCAGCAGCTGCGAGCCGAAGATGATGAGCGGGATGGTGAGCAGAAGGCCGAACACGAACAATTCCCAATGCCCGCGCGCGGCGGCGGCAATGGCCACCACATTGTCGAGGCTCATGACCGCATCGGCGATGGCGATGGTGCGCACCGCCTTCCACAGGCTGTCCGAGGCCGCCACCTCGTGGGAATCACCGCCATTGTCGGTGACGAGCTTGATGGCGATCCAGAACAGCAGCAGGCCACCGACCACCTTCAGGAACGGCACTCCGAGCAGGTAGGACACCGCCAGCGCGAACAGGATGCGCAGGCCCACCGCCGCGCCGGCACCCAACAGGATGCCCCATTTGCGCTGTTTCGCCGGCAGCGAGCGGCAGGCCAGCGCGATCACCACCGCATTGTCGCCGGACAGCAGCAGGTCGATCCAGATGATCTGCAGGAGGGCGACCCAGAAGGTGGGGGCGGTGAAATCCATCGTCCACTCCGTGTGGTGAGGCTCGGGATGCGGGTAAGGCCTGACCAGGCTCTGGCACACCGCAGTTGTTATTACGTTACGTCATGCTGATGACGCGGCAGAACTTCCGTTACGTCAATTAAAGGACAGAAAAAAGGGGCCGGATTCGACCCCTTTCGTCTCGATCGTTTCAGGCTGCGAGGTCGTCGTGGGCGTGCGCGCGCCGACCCTTGTACCACCGCAGGGCCAGCGCAAGGCCGACTACAAGCGCGGCACCGGCGGCGGAGACGATGCGGTGGAGGTGATGCGTGGTCTCCTCGCCCAGCCGCTCGATGATGGCCACATCGCCGAGGAGCATGTCGCCGGCCACCCAGCCGAGCAGGGCAGCACCGGCCCAGACCAGCAGCGGAAAGCGGTTGATGAGCGCCATCACCAGCGAGGAGCCGGCGATGATGAGCGGAATGGAGATGGCGAGGCCGAAAATGAGCAGGAACCAGTTGCCGTCAGCGATGGCGGCCACGGCCACCACGTTGTCGAGGCTCATGACGATGTCCGCCACCGCCACCGTGCCCACGGCCTTCCAGAGGTTGTCGCTGGATTGAATGGCCTCTTCGCCGCCTTCGTCGGGGCTGGCGAGATCCACCGCGATCCACATGAGCGCGAGCGAGCCCACGAGCTTCAGCCAAGGCAGCGCCAGAAGCGTCGCGACGATGCCTGTGAAGACGATGCGGAGAGCAACGGCTACGCCTGCGCCGAGGATGATCCCGGTACGGCGGACCTTCTCCGGCAAGGAGCGGCAGGCGAGGGCGATCACCACCGCATTGTCACCGGACAACAGAACGTTGATCCAGATGATCTGCAGCAGTGCCAGCCAGAGCACTGGAGAGTCGAGTGACATAGTCCCTACCCCGGGCCATTTGAGCGTCAGCGTCACCGCGAGATTGTATTCTGCGTCTGGTGCGCCGTATTCTGGATTTTGACGCTACGTTAATGTGCCCAAGCGGAACCCTCAACAAAAACCGGATACCGCGGCGCACAAATTCGATCGCGCGCCGCGGTATCTTAATCGAATACCTGTTCAGCCGACAATTTCATTGCCGGAGAAGAACTGGGCGATCTCCGCCTTGGCATTGTCGGTGCTGTCGGAGCCGTGGGCGGAATTCGCCTCGATGGACTCGGCGAACAGCTTGCGGATGGTGCCGTCGGCGGCGTTCGCCGGGTTGGTGGCGCCCATCACTTCGCGGTACTTGGCGACGGCGTTCTCGCCTTCCAGCACCTGCACCACCACCGGGCCGGAGGTCATGAAGGCCCCGAGGTCACCGAAGAAGGGGCGCTCCTTGTGGACGGCGTAGAAGGTCTCGGCCTCCTCGCGCGTCATGCGGATGCGCTTCTGGGCCACGATCTTGAGGCCCGCGTTCTCGATGACGGCATTGATGGCGCCGGTGAGGTTCCGACGCGTGGCGTCGGGCTTGATGATCGAGAAGGTGCGCTCGATCGCCATGGGGGACCGTCCTGTCTGTTCTTGGAAGAGGAATGCCGCGAGCATCCCGCGGATGGCGCGGCTCTTAGCAGGGGG
>JAYSCE010000119.1:0-9940 GCA_041915035.1 Xanthobacter sp. | reverse complement strand
GGCGGCGGTCACCGTGCCGTCCTTGGCGAAGGCGGGCTTCAGTTTCTGGACGGAGTCGAGTGTGACACCCTTCTTGATGTACTCGTCCGCGTCCACCGTCACGTCGCCCTTGCGGGTGGAGATGGTGACGGGGGCGATCTCGTCCTTGAACTTGCCTGCGGCTTGCGCGGCTTCCGCCTTGTTCTGGCTCTTCACCGCGAATTCGTCCTGCATGTCGCGGGTGATCTGCCACTGGCGGGCCACGTTCTCGGCGGTGTTGCCCATGTGGTAGCCGTTGAAGGCGTCCCACAGGCCGTCCTTGATCATGGTGTCGGCGAAGTCGGCATTGCCCATGCGCACGCCGTTGCGCAGGTGCGCGGCGTGGGTGGACTGGCTCATGGATTCCTGGCCGCCGGCCACGACGACCTCGCTGTCGCCGTTGGCGATGGCCTGGGCGCCGAGCGCGACGGAGCGCAGGCCCGAGCCGCACACCATCTGCACCTCGTAGGCGGGGGCCCCGATGGGCACGCCGGCCTTGAGGGACGCCTGGCGGGCCGGGTTCTGGCCCTGGGCGGCGGTGAGCACCTGGCCCAGAATCACTTCGCTGACGGCCTCCGGCGCCACGCCGGCCCGCTCAAGAGCAGCCTTGATGGCGATCGCGCCAAGCTCATGCGCGGGAAGTGCGCCGAGCGCGCCGTTGAACGACCCGACAGGGGTGCGCGCGGCTGCAACGATAACGACCTCGTCCTTCATGGAAGTCTCTCCTGGGAAGATCGGGCGGGTGGCTCCGCGCCTCTTTGCCGAATGGCGAGTGGGGAAGGCTTGACCTCTATCGTGTCCGGGCCGGACCATGTGTCAATGACCCATCGCATGGCAAGGGGGCCGGTCAAAAGCAGCTATTCAACCTTGGTCGGCACAGCATGGGTGCGGGGCTGACTCCGCGCTGCGAAAGGCGCGATGGGCAGCGCACACAAAGTGGTAGCTCTGCACTTGGAAACGCCTTAACCTGTCATTCCGCCCAAGGAAACGGATGACCGGACGATGGCCAAATCGCAAGAGCCAGTCACCATCAAGAAATACGCGAACCGCCGTCTCTACAACACGGGGACCAGCACCTACGTGACTCTCGAAGACCTCGCCAACATGGTGAAGGAAGGCGAGGATTTCGTGGTGTATGACGCCAAGAACGGCGAGGACATCACCCATTCCGTACTGACGCAGATCATCTTCGAGCAGGAAAACAAGGGGCAGAACCTTCTCCCCATCGCCTTCCTGCGCCAGATCATCCGCTTCTACGGTGACAGCATGCAGATGCTGGTGCCGAGATACCTGGAAGCATCCATCGACAGCTTCACCAAGGACCAGGGAAAGTTCCGGGACCACCTCTCCCAGACGTTGGCCGGCACGCCATTTCCGGTTCCCGGCGCGCCGTTCGCCGGTCTGGACGAGACCGTGCGTCGCAACATGGAAGTGTTCGAGCGCGCTTTCCACATGTTCCTGCCCTTCCCGAAGGGGGACGAGCCGGCTGGCACCGGCACGCCGGCGCCTGCAACTGCACCTGCGGCCGCCGCGGCCCAGCCCGAGCGGGTCGACGAGCTTGACGCGCTGAAGCGGCAGATGGCGGACATGCAGGCGAAGCTGGAGCAACTGGTTCCGAAGCCCGAGCCCAAGCTCGTGGCGAAGAACGATGCGCCGAGCGAGATCCGCAGCCAGCCCAAGGAAGGCAGCGGAAGCTGAGAAGACCGCGCCGGCCGCCCGCTGCGGGGGCCGGCGGATTGGACCGAAAGATGCGCGATGGCCGGTTCCGCCCGGCCGCGCCGGTGCCCTGCAGGTTTTATTGTTGCCCGCGCGGATCGACCGTGAAATCGCGCTGCGCGACCCGGATCGAGACTGAAAAGCCGGCCACCACGTCCAGCAGCATGATGCAAAGCAGGATGGCGAACACCGAATTTCCGGCCGGACGCACCAGCAGGAATTCGGCGAGGCCGGCCGCGAACACCAGCATCGACAGCATGTGATCGATGATCGAGCGCGAGCTGATGCGCGTCGACTTGAGAATCTCAAAGAACAGGAAGAACAGGCTGAGGGCGATGAACCCCTCCGCGAGGGTGATCGTCCAGTGGGCGCCCGACATCATCTCGACCGTGGTGAGCACAGTCGTCCATTCCGTGCCCGGCATCAGGAAGACCATGATGTTGTAGAGGGCGAGGGGGACGATCAGCAACGGGACGGGCGTCAGCATTGGTGCTCCTCGGGACCGCTCAGCCCGTAACGCCGAGGGCCTTCGCCCATGGCGCCGTCAGGCTCCGCGGGATGCGATGACACATCGGGCTCTGAATGTCACGGATGCGGAGGCATCAGCGGATTGTGCGCGCCGGCCGACCACTGGCGTCCGATACCGAGAGAATCGAGCGCTGGGCAGGGCTGCAACCGGATGGCCGTATCGCGCATTGAGAGGCAGGGTCGCGATGTCGCGCGCCGGTCAGAATTGCTGAACATAGCGGCATGCAGTCGGCCCGCCCGCGGGTGGGAGCGAATCGCTCGGCAGGTTCCTGGGCCGGAATCACCCCCGGAGAGGGGTGGCGCGCCGGCGGCGTGCGCCGGCGCTGCAACGGCGGCCTTCAGGGCCACCGCAACATGAAGATCAGGCCTCGGCCTTGGGCTTCAGGATCTGCCGGCCGCGATACATGCCGGTCTTCAGGTCGACGTGGTGCGGACGGCGCAGCTCGCCCGAATCCTTGTCTTCCACATAGGTGGGCTGCTTCAGCGCGTCAGCCGAACGGCGCATGCCGCGACGGGACGGCGAGGTCTTTCTCTTCGGGACAGCCATTGTCCAAACTCCTGAACGACGTAACGAGCCAGGTGACTCGCCAACTGGCGCAACATGCGAGCGCGCCGGCTGGCGCCCTTGCGGCTTTTCGAACTTGTGATCGGTGCGCGCCGAACCTGAAGACGGAAGACGACGCCTGTACGCGTTCGTCTCGAGCCCGGTTGCGAAATGCTGGGGAGCAATTCGCGGGGCTCGCCCTTGGGCCAGCATTCCCGATTGAAGGCGCGCCTTATACAGGCTCGCGCGCGGGAACGAAAGCCCCGCCGTGCGTTTTCCGGTCGCGGGTATGCCGCAACAATGCCCTCTTGTCAGCGGAGGACACGTGAGCAAGGTTGCGCGCGCATCGGCGCATCCGACGACACACTCCGAGGAAAACGGCCCCATGAAGCGTTCCGCTCAGCTTTCCCTCTTCGCCGCCCTGCTCGCGGCCTCGGTTTCCGCGGCCTCCATGGGGGCGGCGTTGGCGCAGGGGGCCCCGGCACCTGCGGCTGCCCCTGCGGCCGCTGCGCCTGCCGGTGATCCGGTCCTTGCCACCGTCAACGGCACGCCGATCCGCCAGAGCGAGCTCAACATCGCCATCGAGGACATCGGATCGGGCCTCCCGCCCGAGGTCCGCGGCCCGGCCCGCGACGAATATGTCCTGTCCTTCCTGACCGACATGACGCTCATCGCCAAGGCTGCCGAGGCGCAGAAGATCGACCAGACCCCCGAGTTTCAGAACCGCCTCGCCTATTTGCGCATGAAGGCGCTGATGGAAGCGATGATGATGCAGGAGGCCAAGAAGGCCGTTTCTGCCGAGCTCAAGCGCAAGACCTATGACGACCTGGTGAAGTCGGCCCCCGCCGAGCAGGAAGTCCACGCCCGCCACATCCTCGTGGACGACGAGGCGAAGGCCAAGGAAATCTCCAAGAAGGCCAAGGCCGGCGAGGATTTCGCCAAGCTCGCCAAGGAGAATTCCAAGGACAGCGCCGAGGATGGCGGGGACCTCGGCTATTTCACCAAGGACCAGATGGTGCCGGAATTCGCCGAGGCGGCGTTCAAGCTGGAGAAAGGCCAGGTCTCCGACCCGGTGAAGACCCAGTTCGGCTGGCACGTCATCAAGGTCGAGGACAAGCGCCAGAAGGCGGTCCCGTCCTACGAGCAGGTCGAGGATCAGGTCGAGCAGTATCTGGTGCGCAAGGCCCAGGCCGACATGGTGACGAAGCTGCGCGCCGACGCCAAGATCGAGAAGACCGCCGCGCCGGCGGCTCCTGCCACGCCTGCTCCGGCAGCGCCTGCGGCCGACCCGGCCAAGAAGTGAGCCGGGGGCGCTGTCCACAGCGCCCTGCCACGCTTTGCCTGCCAAAAGAAAAACCCCCGGCGCATCGCCGGGGGTTTTTTATTGATTCTGGCCCCGTGCGATCTGCGCTGGGGTCAATTCACGAGATCAGGCCGCACCCGCCAGCCACCGGCGCCATCCTCGGACAGCGCCTCGGTGACCTTGGGGTGGCGCACCGGCTCTTCTGACGTGTCACGCTCCAGATTCTGTTCGGAGACGTAGGCGACGTATTCGCTGTCCGCGTTCTCGGCGAGCAGGTGGTAGAACGGCTGATCCTTGTGGGGGCGGATATCCTCGGGAATCGACAGCCACCACTCCTCGGTGTTGTCGAACACCGGGTCCACGTCGAACACCACGCCCCGGAAGGGGAAGTGCTTGTGGCGCACCACCTCGCCGATGCGAAACTTCGCCTGCCGCATGCCCGCGCCGAGTTCTGACGCAACGTAATGCGTGGGGTCCTCGGGGATGCCGTCGCCAATTGGAGCAACGATTGCGGGCTTTGCGCGCGCTTTGTCCTGGCTGGCCATGTCCCGCCTCTTCTGACTTTTCCGCTCCGCCCGAGACCGGGTGGGAGAGCCGCGGCGACCTTCGCCGCGGCCGTTGGTTAACCAATTCTCTCACAATCCGTAGGCTTTGCCCATTTCCGGGTCCTTGGCTGCGACAATCCGGGCAAGGTCGACGATCACCTTGGCCTGCTTCCAGGTGGCGTCGTCCTGCATCTTGCCGTCGATCATCACCGCACCGGCGCCGTCCGGCATCGCTTCGAGAATCTTGAGCGCGAACGCAACCTCGCCCGGATCGGGCGAGAAGACGCGCTTGGCGATCTCGATCTGCGTGGGGTGCAGAGACCAGGCGCCGACGCAGCCCTGGAGGAAGGCGTTGCGGAACTGGCTCTCGCAGGCGGCGAGGTCGGCGAAGTCGCCGAACGGGCCGTAGAAGGGCTTGATGCCGTTGGCGGCGCAGGCATCCACCATCTTGCCGACGGTATAGTGCCACAGGTCCTGCTGGTAGCCGGCGCGCGGCTTGTCGCCGTCCGGGTCGGCCAGCACCTTGTAGTCCGGGTGGCCGCCGCCGACGCGGGTGGTCTTCATGGCGCGCGAGGCCGCAAGGTCGGCCGGGCCGAGGCTCATGCCGTGCATGCGCGGGGAGGCGGCGGCGATCTCCTCCACATTCTTCACGCCCTCGGCGGTCTCCAGAATGGCATGGATGAGGATGGGCTTCTCGATGGAATGGCGTGCCTCGAGCTGGGCGAGGAGCTGGTCGAGATAGTGGATGTCCCAGGCGCCCTCGACCTTGGGCAGCATGATGACGTCCAGCTTGTTGCCGATCTCGCTGACGATCTCGATGATGTCGTCCAGCACCCATGGGCTGTTGAGGCAGTTGATGCGGGTCCACAGACCCGTGGAGCCGAAATCGGTGGCTTTGGCCATCTCGATAAAGCCCTTGCGGGCGGCTTCCTTGGCGTCGGAGGGAATCGCGTCCTCCAGATTGCCGAGCACCACGTCCACCTGCTTGGCGATATCCGGCACCTTGGCGCGCATCTTCTCAAGATGCGGCGGCACGAAATGGATCATGCGCTCAAGCCGCACCGGCAACTCGCGATAAGGTGCGGGCGCGCCGATGGCGAGCGGCTTGAAGAATTGGCGCGGCAGCTTCATGAGTCCCCCCAGGGTGGTTTGCGGGCGGGGGGTGCATAACCCCCCGCGGAACCTGTTGATTGCAATGCAGCATAGGTCGCCGGCCCGCGCAACACGACTTCAGGGCGACCGGCCGGCGCCCATCGGGCAGGGGGAGAGGCATGACGATCACAAGACGTGGAATGCTTGGGGGCCTTGCCGGGCTGGCGGCTTCCACCCTGCCGGTGGCGGCGAAGGACTTCTGGGGCCAACGGCTCGCAAATGCTCCGCAGGAATTCCTGTTCGGCTATGGCTCGCTCATCAACGGGCCGTCCCGGACGTCCACATCCGGGCGCGTCGTGCCCGCCATCGCCGCGCGAATCTCCGGCAGCTTCGGATATGTGCGCTCGTGGGCCTCACGCTTCACGCCGCGCGAGGGCACGGCGGGCTTCACCGCGCTCGGCATTCGCCCCCGGATGCCCGGGGAGGAGGCGTACAGCATCAACGGCGTCATCTTCCCCGTGAAGGACGAGGCGGAACTCACCGCCTTCGATGCGCGCGAAGGCGGCTATAACCGTGTGGAGCTGGACCAGGCCCATGTGGAGGCCATCGACTGGGAGGGCCTGCCGCGCGTCGGCAAGATCTGGATCTACGTCCCCAAGGAGTCCGACGGCAAGGGGCCGGCCGATCTCCAGCACCCGAACGTGAATTTCCCGCTCGTGCAATCCTATGTGGATGTGGTGATGCAGGGCTCCCTGGACGAAGGACCGGACTTCGCCCGCGAACTCATCGAGACCACGTTGGACTGGAGCCCGTTCTGGCTCGACGACCGCCCCATCGCCCGCCGCGCCTGGGCCGACACGCCGGGTGCGGGCGCCATCGACCGGCTTCTGGCGACGGTGGAGCCATCTGCAAGCCAGTTCCGCAACCGGCTCTATCCGGAGCTTTATGCGGCGCGGCATCTGATGGGCAAGGCAGGGGCGCGCTGATCCTCGCGCGCTGATGCGGGCGCCCGCGCTTTCCATCCATCTCGGGGGTTTGTAGGAAGGGACACCCGCTGTCCCCTTCCGCCGCTTTCCGGCCAGCCTCCGGCGATCATGAGCGACCTCTTCGGCCTCGCCTTTCCCTTCTTCGGCCTGATCTTCCTCGGCTATTTCTGCGGCCGCAGGGTGAAGCTGCCGGAGGCCGGGCTCGCCTGGCTCTCTTTCTTCATCATCTATGTGGCGCTGCCGGCGCTGTTCTATCGCATCGTTGCGCAGACGCCGTTCCATGAGCTGGCGAATCCTGCCTTCATCCTGGCCGTGCTGGCCTCCACCGCCACCATGTCCCTGCTGGCGCTGGGCGTCGGCCTCTGGTTTCGGAAGGGCAATATCGGCGAGGCGGCCATCGCGCTGACGGCCGGCGCCTACGCCAATGTGGGCTACATGGGTCCCGGCCTGACGCTCGCCGCCTTCGGGCAGGCGGCCGCGAGCCCGGCCGCGCTTATCTTCGCCACCGACAGCATGTTCTTCTTCACCGTCGTGCCGCTGCTGATGGCGACGCGCGGGCGGGGGGAGAGCCTCGGACACACCTTTTTTCTCATCGCCAAAAGGGTGCTGACCCATCCCTTCAACATCGCCACCCTGTTGGGGGTGCTGGCGGCGGCATTCGAGTTCAAGGAGCCGGACGCCCTCTCGCGGATGCTGGACTATCTGAAGAACGCCGCGGCCCCCTGCGCGCTGTTCGCCCTCGGCGTGACCGTGGCGCTGCGGCCCTTGAAGCGCGTGCCGGTGGAACTCGCTCCGCTCCTGACCCTGAAGCTGCTCGTTCACCCGTTCGTGGCGCTGGTGTCGCTCTCGCTCTTTGGGCCGTTTTCGCCGGTGTGGGAGGAGACGCTGCTGCTGATGGCCGCGCTGCCGCCGGCGCTGAACGTGTTCGTGCTGGCGCGGCAGTATCACGTGTTTGTGGAGGAGGCGTCCACGGCCGTCCTCCTCGGCACCCTGTCGTCGGTCGTGACGGTGACGCTGATGCTCTATCTGCTGCGCGAGCACCTCATTCCGCTCAGCCTGTTCTGATCGTCACGCCGCCAACCTCAAGCGGCCTTGTCGCCGACGCCGAGGCGCATCAGAGTCCGCCGCAGCGGGCCGACGCGGTCGAGCAAGTAGAGGCCGAAGCCGCGTACGCTCTGTACCGGGACGAGATCGGACAGCAGCGAGCGGTTGAGCAGGTCCACGGCGGTCATGCGGCCCGAGATGTCGCGCTGGCGCTTGTCGGCATAGCGCGCCAGCACCTCGCGGCTGCCGGGATCGCGGCCCGTCGCAACCGCGTCCGCCGCAAGCGCGACCAGAGCCGCCGCATCCCGGAGCCCGAGGTTCAGGCCCTGCGCGCCGATGGGCGGCATGATGTGCGCGGCCTCGCTCAAAAGCGCCACGCGGTCGCCGACGAGGCTTTCGGCCGTCTCCGCCGCGAGTGGGAAGGCACCCCGTCCGCCTTCCATCTCGAACCGGCCGAGCACGGAGGAGGCGCGCGCCTCCAGTTCCCGGGCCAGAGCTTCGTCGCTGAGGCCGAGCAGGCGGATGGCCTCGCGCTCGGTGACCACGCAGACGATGGAGGAGCGGTCTCCGGTCAGCGGCACGAGGGTGAAGGGGCCGCTCTCGGTGTGGAATTCGGTGGAGGTGTCCTCATGGGGCCGCGTGTGCTGCACGGTGGCGGTAAAGGCCACCTGCGGATAGGCACGATTGCGCATCTTGATGCCGGCGGCGGCCCGCACTGTGGACTGGCGTCCGTCCGCTCCGGCGACGAGACACGCGGCAAGGCTGGTTCCGTCCGTCAGCTTCTGGGTGACCGCATCCGGCCCGAAATCGATGCGCTCCACGGAGGTGCGGGCGATGTGGAGGTTCGACATCTCCATCGCCGCGGCGAGGAGGCCGTTGCGCAGCGCGTCGTTCTCGATGTTGTAGCCGAATGCGTCGAGGCCGATCTCGGCGGAGCGGAAGGTGACTTCCGGCGCGCGCACCAGCCGGCGGGTGGCATCGGCGATGCGCATGTCGCGCAGGGGTGCCGCACGGGGCGCGATCTGCGACCACACGCCGAACTCTTCCAGGATGCGCACCGAGCCTTCCAGCAGCGCCGTGGTGCGGTGGTCCGCGCCACGGTCGGGGCCGGTGACGAGCGCGGTGGAGACGCCCCGCGCGGCGAGGCCGATGGCGGTGGCAAGCCCGGCGGGACCTGCGCCGACGACGACCACCTCGTGCATCACGTCGTGTTCCATCGCTGCCTCCTCATGGTCGGATCACGGGACACTAGAGCCGACTTCCGCGCGGGGAAAGCTGCGGAGATGCCGCGGATACGTGCGGGACACCGCCGCGGACCAGCGCATGCGCTCTTGCAGTCGCGTCGCGTTCCGATCAGCCTTCGCGAATCTGGGGCAAGGGACCTCTGGGGCAGGGGAGCGTGCCGATGTTGGACTGGATCACGTCGCCGGAAGCCTGGGCGGCGCTGGTAACGCTGACGGCCATGGAGATCGTGCTCGGCATCGACAATGTCGTGTTCATCTCGCTGGTGGTGCAGCGCCTGCCGCCGGCCGAGGCGCTGCGGGCGCGGCAGATCGGCCTTTCCGCCGCGCTTCTGCTGCGCATCGGGCTGCTGTTCGCCCTCTCGTGGCTCATAGGCTTGCGCCAGTCCCTGTTCACGGCATTCGGCCATGACTTCTCCTGGCGCGACATCATCCTGATCGGCGGCGGTGCCTTCCTCATCGCCAAGGCGACGTCCGAGATGCACGGCGCCCTCGAAGGCGAGGACGAGCCGAGCGAGGAGACGGTCGCCGGGGCGGCCAAGCGGGCCTTCGCCGGGATCGTCGTGCAGGTGATCCTGCTTGATCTCGTCTTCTCGGTGGATTCCATCCTCACCGCCATCGGCATGGCCGAGCATCTGGCCATCATGGTGCTGGCGGTCATCATCGCGGTGGGAATCATGTTCGTGGCCTCCGGCCCGCTCTCCGCCTTCATCGCCACCCACCCCACAACGAAGATGCTGGCGCTCGCCTTCCTGGTGCTGATCGGCGTGACGCTGGTGGCCGATGGCTTCGGCGCCCACATCTCAAAGGGCTACATCTATGCGGCCATGGCCTTCTCGGTGATGGTGGAAGTGCTGAACGTCGCCGCTGCCGGCCGGCGCAAGCGGCGGATCGCGCTCGGCAGGGGAGGCGAACGATGAACG
>JAYSCE010000118.1:0-9943 GCA_041915035.1 Xanthobacter sp. | reverse complement strand
GCATCGCGCCGCGCTGGAGGCGGCGACGGACGAGAGCACGGCCCTCACCAACATCTTCACCGGCCGCCCGGCGCGCGGCATCATGAACCGCGTCATGCGCGAGATCGGCCCCATCGCGCCGGAGGCCGCGGCCTTCCCCAGCTCCGGCGGCGCCCTCGCCCCGCTGCGCGCCAAGGCCGAGGCCGAGGGGCGGGCCGATTTCACCAACCTCTGGTGCGGCCAATCCGCAGCCCTGAGCCCGCGCCTGCCGGCCGCGGACCTCACGCACAAGCTCGCCACGGAGGCGCTGGCGCGGCTCACCTGAACCGCCATACAGGGACACCATCTCCCGCACCGCAGCGAAACTGGCCCCCCGTTTGCACCTCCTCCATCAGCGTTCCTGTGCGGATGGTTTGGAGGATGCGATGTCGGACGATGCCCTGAGCCCGGTGATCGTGGCCAAGAAGACGATCGAGGCCGAAAACATGGCCTCCTTCGAGCTGATCCCTGCCGAGGGCGGCGAGCTGCCAGCCTTCACCGCCGGCTCCCATGTGGATGTGAGCATCCCCGGCGGCCTGGTGCGGCAGTATTCGCTCATCAACAGCGAGAGCGAGCGCCATCGCTACGTGATCGGGGTGTGGAAGGACGCCAACAGCCGCGGCGGTTCCAAGGCCCTGTTCCAGCAGGTGAACGAGGGCGACCGGCTCGCCGTCGGCACCCCGCGCAACCGCTTCGCCGTGCCGCGCGACACCAAGCGCGCGCTGCTGTTCGCCCGCGGCATCGGCGCGACACCGATCCTCTCCATCGCCGATCACCTCAAGGCGAAGAACATCCCCTTCGAGTTCCACTACCTCTTCGCGGGCGGCTCGCCGGGCGCGTTCAAATCCACCATCGAGGCGTCCGCCTTCGCGGCCAACACCACCTTCTATTTCGAGGCCACCGAGCCGCGCCTCAACGCCGCGAACCTCCTCGCGGACCGGCCCGACGACACGCACCTCTTCCTGTGCGGCGTGGACTGGTGGCTCGATCCCATCATCGCCAGCGCGCAGCAGAAGGGTTTCGGCGTCAACCGCATCCATGTGGAGCGCTTCACCGGCAAGGCCCCGCCCCCGCTGCTGGACAAGGTGTTTGAGGTGAAGATCGCCTCCACCGGCAAGGTCATCAAGATCCCCGGCGACCGCTCCGTCTCCACCGCCATGGAGGAGGCCGGCGTGAAGGTCCCCACCTCCTGCGAGCAGGGCGCCTGCGGCACCTGCAAGGTGAAGGTGCTCGAGGGCGAGGTGGACCATCGCGACAAGCGCCTGAAGCCCGAGGAGAAGGAACAGGGCTGGTTCCTGGCCTGCGTCTCGCGTGCCAAAGGCGACCTGCTGGTGTTGGATTTGTGACAATTCCGCTTCGCGCTTGCTGCCCCCGGGCGACGGAAGGAAAAGACCCATGGTGACCGAGGAAGATGTCTGGCGCACCGCCTTCATCATCGCCGAGCAATACGGGCCGGAGGGCGTCGCCTTCGCCCACCGCATGGCCGAGAGCTTCGAGATCGGCGGCAAGGTGGAGGAGCATCGCACCTGGGTCTCCATCATGACCAAGGTGGAGGAGTTGGTGCAGGACGAGGACATCCCGTCCCGCGCTAACTGACGCCGCAGCCATCTTCGCGCCGGACCGACCCGGCACGAAGCCGCGCCGGTGCTCGATTTCACCCTGCGCACAATGCCGCTGTGGCCAGCGGCTTTCGCCCCCTTGAAATTGCGGAGCGCCCCGCGTAGGTTCCGCCCTCTCTTCCGGCGCCCCGACGCGCCGGAGCCGTGCAGGTGTAGCTCAGTTGGTTAGAGCGCCGGTCTGTGGAACCGGAGGTCGGTGGTTCGAGCCCACCCACCTGTACCATTGAAACCCCACTACAATATGTGACTTGTCGCCGGACGGCCGGGGCGCAGCTGCAAGCTTCAGTCGCCACGGGGTAGTGGCTGCCGATAACAGCCGCAACGCGGGTCGTGCGCGCCGCACCACCCCGTCGGCCTCGACGCAGCGAATCCCCTGCCCTCCCTGCTGAGCATCCGAGCAGGAGGACGTGACGCTCTCCGGCGAACGGCTGCGCCATTCGGCAGGCCACGGCCTCAGCCCAATACCGAGAGCACCACTCCTGCCAACGCGCGGGTGCTGCGGCCGGGCCGCTCGCGGTCGACGGGCCGACGAGGCGACCGAGCTGCGCCGCGGAACGCTTATGCGCCGTGTCCGTGCCTGTGATGGATGTCCGGGTAGTGCGGATGCCGGTGCATCATCGGCGCATGCCGGTGCCAGTGACTGTGCGGCTCGCCGGACAACGTGTCCGCATCGTGACCATGCTGGTGGTGCGCGTCGTGGCGGTGGCGGTGCTCGTGCTCCAGCGCCTCGTGGGCGTGCTCATGCTCATGCTGTTCGGAGAGGTGCAGCCAGAGGCCGAGCGCCATCAGGAGGCCCGCGATACCGAGTTGGAGCGTCAACGCCTCGCCGAGCAGCGCAATAGCGAGCACCGCGCCCACGAACGGCGCGAGCGAGAAATAGGCACCGGTGCGCGCGGCGCCCAGGTGGCGCAGCGCGAGCACGAACAGGGCGAGGCTGACGCCATAGCCGAAGAAGCCCACCACGGCAGCCGCCCCCACGATCCCCAACCCGGGGAACGCGGCTCCGTGGCCCAGGGCGATCACGAGATTGATGGTTCCGGCGATGAGGCCCTTGAGCATGGCGATCTGCACCGGATCGGCGGAGGAGAGCTTCCGGGTGAGATTGTTGTCGATGCCCCAGCACAGGCACGCGCCCGCGATCAGCGCGGATCCGAGGTCGAGCGTCGCCCGGCCCTGCCATGACAGCAGCGCGGCACCGGCGAGGATGGCGAGCGCGCCCAGGAGGAGGCGTCTGTCCACATTCTCACGGAAGGCGATCCACGCGATGGCCATGGTCGCCACGCCTTCCAGATTGAGCAGAAGCGATGCGCTGGCGGCATCGGTCCGGGCGAGGCCGAACATGAGCAGCAAGGGGCCGAGGATGCCGCCCGCGAGAATCACCAGCGCGAGCCATGGCACGTCGCTCCTTCGCAGCGGCGCTTCCACCGCCGGCAGCCGGAGCGCGGCCCGGGACAGGTGGACGGCGGCGAGGCCCGCACCCGCCCCGAGATAGAGAAGGCCGGCCATCATCCACGTGTCGACGGTACCGAGAAGCAGCTTGGCGAGCGGCGTGCTCGCACCGAACAGCAGGGCCGACAGCAGACCGAAGATGATCCCGACGTTCATGCTTATCTCCCCTTGGGGGCACTGCCATGCGCTGGTGTGGGGTGTGAAACGGTTGGTGCCGCTGCTCCCATAAAGCACGCAGATAGATTTTCAGCGGCGTGGTCGGTGATGAAAAGGCGGTCGGGGACGTTTTGAGCGAACCTGGCCCACCCTCACGGGGCGGCGGGCCCTGTATCGGGACGTTCATAGACTCCAGGAGGCTGGAGCATAGACGAGCAGGCCGCAAAATAACGACCAGCAAGAATGAGAAGGAACGCTTCCCAGCAGCCTTCAGGGTTCAGCCACGCTATTCCGCCGCATGGAATTTGACGTACCGGCGCACCTCAGGCACCACGGCAGCGTCGCACCATTGGGTGATGCGGGCGGTTTCCACGCCACGATCGGCGTCATAATGGCTGCGCACCGCCATCAGCGCGATGGCGCGCGCCGCGTCGGCGGACCGCCGAACGAGGCGCTCCGCGTCCTCCTCCGGAAGCTGCGCGGCGGCTTCTGTCTTCACGTGATGAGCCAATCCGTTGACCCCGCCGTCCTTGCCGACCGTCTGAGACAGGGCCGAAGGCGTGAACTGGCTGCAATAGACAGCGAGGTTCTGGAGGGCGAAGGCCTGCACCAGATCGCGCTCGCTGTGGCTCTCGCCCGCCTGCGCCGGCGCGAGCAGAAGAAGGGCTGCGAGCGCCCCGAAGGAACGCAGCATCCACACTGAGGATGGGACGGCCCTCATTTGGCCGCGCCCCACACCCGCATGCACTGGTCGTAGCGCATGGTGCAATGGGTGATCTCGTGCGGCCGGAATGCGCGGTTGCTGCTGATACACTCCGATTTGGTCTTCGCGCAGAAGCGATTGTGCGCGCCGGCGGTGCCGTGCTCGCAGCCGGCGTCCGAGGCGCTTGCCGGCCGCGCGGATTGGATGCCGTCTGCGAGAGCCGGACCCAGGGCAAGACTGCCGAGAGCCAGGCAGATGATGCTTGAGTAGCGCAGGCCTTTCATGGCGTGCCTTTCGTGATTGGTATGGCGTGGGTGCTCGGGGCGGCGGCCGGCCCGCGGGACCGACCGGCTGTGGCCGGAGGGACGACAGGCGTGCTGCGCCCCTCGGGTGCGGGGTGCGCGAGGCCGAGCTGCACATCACGGAAGTCGTGCTTCGCCCTATCGCGATAGGTGCTCGGCTTCGGGTCGAGGCAGAGTGCCGGCGACCCGAGGCCGAGCAGGGCGGCGACGGCCGCAGCCGCCCCGCCGAGCCTTCGATGCCGCGCCATTGGCGCTGTCCTAGGGCGCCGTGAACTTTGCCTGGCCGGACTTCCCGGCCGGCGTCTTGATGAGCAGGGTCACGGCGGCGCCCTTGGGGACCGGCGCGGCCGCTTTCCCGGAGAGGGCTTCGCCGGCGGCAGCGAGCGGCAGCGTTTTGCGGTCGGTCCCCGCCGCAACCAGGGCGGAGCCGGTGAAGCCGGCGGCGCTGAGGGGCTTGCCCGCCTCGTCGAGGAGATTGAAGGTCACCGCCTCCCCGGCGACGACCAACTCCACATGAACGCCCGCCACGTCCTCCATGGGGCCGCCGTTCGGCCCCTTCTGGGCGCCGTGGGCGTGCTGGGCGACTGCCGGCCCGGCAGCGACGATGCTGAGGGCGACGATCAGGCTCTTGAGCATGGGGTTTCTCCTTGGGTCAATGGGATGCTGCCGCCGCGGGTTCGGGCGGGGCGGCGGGTTTGGGCTCGCGACGGAACAGCACGTAGAGCGCCGGCAGCACGAGCAGGGTGAGGATGGTGGAGGAGACGATGCCGCCGATGACCACGGTGGCGAGCGGCCTCTGCACCTCCGCGCCGGGGCCGGTGGCGATGGCCATGGGCACGAAGCCGAGGGAGGCGACCAGCGCCGTCATCAGCACCGGGCGCAGGCGCGTCAGCGCCCCCTCCCGGACGGCGGTGACGATGTCGCGCCCCTCCGCCCGCAGCTTCTGGATGAAGGCGATGATGACGAGGCCGTTCAGCACCGCCACGCCGGACAGGGCGATGAAGCCGATGCCGGCGCTGATGGAGAGCGGCAGCCCGCGCAGGATCAGGGCCGCGATCCCGCCGGTAAGCGCCAGCGGCACCCCGGAGAACACCAGCGCCGCATCGGCCATGGACCCGAAGCTCCTGAACAGCAGCAGGAAGATGAGCAGCAGCGCGATGGGCACCACGATGGCGAGGCGTTGCGTCGCCGACACGAGCTGCTCGAACTGTCCGCCCCAGCCGATCCAGTAGCCGGCGGGCAGCCGCACCTTCTCGGCCACCTGCCGCTGGGCTTCGGAGACGAAGGAGCCGAGGTCCCGTTCGCGCACGTTGGCGCTCACCACGATGCGCCGCTTGCCGTCCTCCCGGCTGATCTGGTTGGGGCCGGGCGACACCGAGAGGCTGGCGATGGCCGAGAGCGGCACATAGCGGATCTGCCCCGTGGCGGCCGGCGTCCAGGCGGCGCGCACCGCCTGCTCCGGCGCCGCCGTGGCCGGCGGCAGGGGGATCGGCAGATCGCGCAGCGCCTCCACGTCCGTGCGCAGGTTCTCCGGCAGGCGGACGATGATGTCGAAGCGCCGGTCGCCCTCGAACAGGACACCGGCCTCGCGGCCGCCGACCGCGATTTCGATCAGCTCCTGCACCTCCGCCACGCTCACGCCGTAGCGCGCCATGGCCGGCCGGTTCAGCGCCACCGTGAGCATGGGCAGGCCCGAGACCTGTTCGCTCTTCACGTCGGCGGCGCCGGGGACGGTGCGCAGGACCGCCTCCACCTGCCCGGCGACCTGGAGCAGCGTGTCGAGATCGTCGCCGAAGATCTTCACGCCCACGTCGGAACGGATGCCCGAGATCAGCTCGTTGAAACGCAGCTGGATGGGTTGCGACAGCTCGTAATTGCTGCCCGCCACCTGTTCGGCCGCCTTCTCGATGTCCTCCATCACCGCGCTCTTGGCCTTGCCGGGGTCCGGCCATTCGCCGCGGGGCTTCAGCATCACGTAGCCGTCGGAGATGGAGGGCGGCATGGGGTCGGTTGCGACCTCCGCCGTGCCGGTGCGGGCGAACACCTCCCGCACCTCCGGCACCTCGAGCAGGGCCTTCTCCAGCGCCTGCTGCATCTCCAGCGACAGGGTGAGGCTCGTGCCGGGCACCCGCAGGGCCTGGATGGCGGCATCGCCCTCGTCGAGGCTTGGGATAAATTCACCGCCCATGCGGGAAGCGGCGACGCCCGACGCGATCACCAGCACCGCCGCGCCGACGGCCACGAGGGCGCGCAGGTTGATGGCGGCGTCCAGCAGCGGCGTGTACAGGCGCCGCGCCGCGCGCATGATGACGTTCTCGTGCTCCGAGACCTTGCCCGTGACGAGCAGCGCCACCGCCGCCGGCACGAAGGTCATGGAGAACAGCGCCGCCGCCCCCAGCGCCATCAGCACCGTGATAGCCATGGGCGTGAACATCTTGCCCTCGACCCCGGTGAGGGTCAGCACGGGCAGGTAGACGACGGCGATGATGAGCGTGCCGAACAGGCTCGGCCGGATCACCTCCTTCGCGCCCGCGAGGATGGTCTCGAAGCGCTCCGCGCGCGTGAGCAGGCGGCCGCGCCGGTGCTGCTCCCCGGCGAGCAGGCGCAGGCAGTTCTCGACGATGATGACCGCGCCGTCGATGATGATGCCGAAGTCGATGGCACCGAGGCTCATCAGATTGGCGCTGACCTTGTTCTCCACCATGCCGGTGATGGTGAGCATCATGGACAGCGGGATGACGCAGGCCGTCACCAGCGCCGCGCGGAAATTGCCGAGCAACACGAACAGCACCACAACGACGAAGAGCGCGCCTTCGACGAGGTTCTTCTCCACCGTGGCGATGGTGGCTTCCACCAAGTGCGCCCGGTCATAGACGGCGCGGGCGACGACGCCCTCCGGCAGGGAGCGGGAAATCTGCTCCAGCCGCGCCGCCACGCGCTGGGCGACGGTGCGGCTGTTCTCTCCGATCAGCAGCATGGTGGTGCCGAGCACCACCTCCTCCCCGTTCAAGGTCGCGGCGCCGGTGCGCAGCTCCCGGCCTT
Source organism: Xanthobacter sp. (assembly GCA_041915035.1). Classification (GTDB taxonomy): domain Bacteria; phylum Pseudomonadota; class Alphaproteobacteria; order Rhizobiales; family Xanthobacteraceae; genus Xanthobacter. The sequence goes on along the minus strand of JAYSCE010000118.1, from coordinate 2,654 downwards.
CGCGCACCTCGGAGACGTCACCGATGCGGATGGGCGTGCCGCCCTTCGATCCGATGACGATCTCGCGGATGTCTTCAGCGCCTGCCACCTGCCCCGGCGTGCGCACCAGATACTGCTCGCCGTTGCGCTCGATATAGCCCGCCCCGACATTGGCGTTGTTGGCGGCGAGCGCGGTCATCACGTCCCGGAACGAGATGGAATAGGCCATCAGCCGGGCAGGATCGGGCAACACGTGGAATTGCCGCTCGTAGCCGCCGATGGTGTTGACCTCCACCACCCCCGGCACGGTGCGCAGCTGGGGCTTGATGATCCAGTCCTGGATCGTGCGCAGCTCGGTCGGGGTAAAGGGCGTGCCGTCCGGTTTCTTCGCCCCGGGCTTTGCCTCCACCGTGTACATGTAGATTTCGCCGAGGCCGGTGGAGATCGGCCCCGGCGCGGTCTCGACGCCCTGCGGCAGCTGATCCTTGGCCTGCTGGATGCGCTCGTTGACGAGCTGGCGCGCGAAGTAAATGTCGGTCCCGTCGCGGAAGACGACGGTGACCTGAGAGAGCCCGTAGCGCGAGAGCGACCGCGTGTACTGGAGCCCCGGCAGGCCGCCCATGGCCGTCTCGATCGGGAAGGTGATGCGCTGCTCTACCTCCAGCGGCGAGAAGCCCGGCGCCTGGGTGTTGATCTGCACCTGGACGTTGGTGATGTCCGGCACCGCATCAATGGGCAGGCGGGTGAAGTTCCACGCGCCGAACGCGCCCACCATCAGGCAGGCGAGAACCACCAGCCAGCGCTGGCGGATGGAGAAGGCGAGGATGGCGTCGATCATCGCGCGTCCTCCCGCTGGAGGAACGGCTCAGTGCTCATGGCTGGCGCTCCCCTTGGCGAGTTCCGCCTTGACCACGAAGCTGTTCTTCGCCGCGTAGACGTCGCCCGGCATGAGGCCGAACACGACCTCCGCAAAGTCGCCATCGCGCGCTCCCGTCTCCACGTCGCGCGGCTCGAAGGCATCGCCGTTGCGCACGAAGACCACGGTGCGGCCCTCGAGGGATTGCAGGGCCGAGAGGCGCACCGCGAGGTCCACGGGCTGCTCGGCGAGGGTGATGGTGCCGCTGGCGAAGAGCCCCGGGCGCAGCCTGAGGCCATCGTTGGGAATGACCACCCGCGCCAGAGCCGACTGGGTGTCCGCCGAGCCGATGGGCGAGACATAGGAGACCTTGCCGACGATGGGCGGCGCCCCGTCGTCCGGGTCGATGGCCACTGCGTCGCCCACCCGCACCCGGGCGAAGTCGCGCCGGTAGACGGAGAGGTCCACCCACAGCGTCGAGAGGTCGGCGACCACGAAGGACGGCTTCTGCTCGGAGGCGTATTCGCCGAGCGCCACCTGCCGGTCGACCACGGTGCCGGCGATGGGCGCCTTCAGGTCGTAGCTGGTGAGGCTCTGGTTGCTCTCGATCACCGCGAGCACGTCGCCCTTCTGCACGGTGTCGCCGATGCGCTTGCGGATCTCGCGGACGACGCCGGGAAAGCGCGGCGTCACCTGCACGACAGCTTCCTGGTTCGTCTGCACGAGCCCGTTGAGCCGGAGCGTCTGCCGCAGGGTGCCGGGCGCGGCCGTCTCCAGACCGATGCCGGCGGCAGCGAGCTTGGCGTCGTCCAGCTCCACGGCACCTTCGCCATGGCTGTCGCCGTGGCCGCCTTCCGCCTTTTCGGCGTGGCTGTCTTCCGCCGCATGGCTACCGCCCACCGGCGCGGCACGGTCCGAGAATGTGTAGGCGGCACCCGCTCCAGCCAGCAGGCCGACAAGCAGCATCGCGAGGTCCCGTCGGGCCGAACGGCTCATTTGGATTTTCCCTTGGCGAAGGCGACGGGGCGGCCGGTGAGGCCTTCGATGGTCGCGAGCGCGGTGTGGTAGGTGACGAGCGCGTCGAGCTCGCGCAGGGAGGCGTCGGTGAGGGCGGATTGCGCGTCGAGCAGTTCCAGCAGTGTGTAGCGGCCCTGGGCGTACCCGGTCTCGACCCCCTCATGGGCACTGCGCGCGCCGGGAATGGTGCTGCCCCGCAGCAGCGCCACCTCCTCGAAGGCGGCCTTCAATTGGTCGTGGGCGCGCCCGAGCTGGGAGACCAGCGCGCTGCGTGCGATCTGTTCCTCCGCCTCGGCCCTGAGGAGGGATTCCCGCGCCTCGCTGATGCCGCCCTCGTTGCGGTCGAACAGCGGGATGGGCACCGACAGGGTGAAGATCATCCCGCTGTCGGCGGTCTCGTTATAGTGCCGGTAGCCGACGCCGAGGGTAACGTCCGGCACCGCCTTCGCCTGGGCGGAGCGCAGCTCGGCGCGGCGCTGGGCCTGAAGGGCGGTGAAGCGGGTGAGCTGCGGGTTGCCCTGCGCGGACTTCAGCAGGTGCGGCAGCGGCGGCGGGGGCGCCACCCGTACCAGATTGCCCGTGGCGCGAGAGAAGTTCGCGGCGCCGAGGCCCATGAGGAGCGCCAGCTCCCGCCGAGCCGTGCCGAGGGCCGCCTTTGCGCGGTCCAGCTCCACCCGCGCGAAATCGGCCGCCACCCGGGCGCGGGAGATTTCGGACGGCGAGGATGCGCCCGCTTCCACCCGTTGCTGGAGAAGGGGCGAAAGCCGGCCGATGGCTTCGGCCTGGGCCTGGAGGATATTGA
>JAYSCE010000117.1:7094-10027 GCA_041915035.1 Xanthobacter sp. | reverse complement strand
CGACCCTGTCCCAGGGCAAGCCTGCCGCGAAACTGCTCGCGGATGTGACATTTGATTCGAGCGGAGTTCCCAAATCCGGCGCATGGACCGGGAGCTATCCCGTCTCGGGATGCGGCATTTCGCGAACCATGAACTTTCTCTTCATCGGTGGCCCGGATGGCGTGCGCTCCGTGGTGACGCTGCCCGGTACGACGCTCGCCGATCCTCTGCTCCAGCGTGACGCCCTATTTTTTGCCTTGACCGGTGCTCATCTCAAGGCGCCCGGGTGCGAGAATCGGGTGGTGGTGGACACCGAGGTCGATCATTCGGACGGTGCCAATGGCGCGCCGGGAAAGGCGCCGTGGCATGAGATCTGGACGGTCGCCGCCTGCGGCAAGATGCTGGCGGTGCCGATGGAATTCATTCCGGATGCCACCGGCACCACCATCAACCAGGCGGCCAACAAGGTGCGCGAGCTGAAAAAGTAGGGCTCAGCCGAACTCCCGCGCCGCCTCCTGAAGGAAGGCGTGGACATAGGGCGCAAACGAGCGCCAGCACTCCACCCGGAAGTCCGCGCCCGTGCGCACGAGCACCACCTCGGCCTTGCCGAGCAGCGTGCGCGTGGCCGCGCCCGGCGGGAAGGCGGCGTCGCTCAGGTCCAGCGCGATCCCGGCGTTGAGGATGTCCGCCGCGTGCGGGCCGCTCACCAGGAACGCCGCATTGCGGTGCCCCACCGCCACCAGCGAGAAGACGCGGCCGGCGAGATCGCCCGTGATCGCGGGTTCGGCCGCCGCCCCCTCCCCTTCGGGACAGATGAGCAGCCATTCGCCCGGCCCGATCCGGGCGGCGAAGCGCTCCGGCGTGCCGCGCACGCTGTTGAGCGGGCCGGAAAGATCGAAGCCACCTGCCATCGCGGGGAGCTCGGCGCCGCGCGGCGCCTTCATCTGCAGCACGAAGCGGTCGGCGGCCGGCAGCACCCGTATCAGGCCGGATGCGGACGGGGCGAAAATGGGCGCGCGCCGTGGGTGGATGGAAACAGGCTCAGGCATGAACGCCTCCTTCCACAAGACCTTCCACCCGCTTGCCCTCGGGATCGAGGAATACCGGCGCCACCACCGTCACCGCCGTGAAGCCGGCGGGCGTCGTCACATGCAGCGTCTCGCCCATCCGCGCCCGCCCACCGGAAACCAGCGCCAAAGCGATGGGATGATTGAGCGTGGGGCTGAGATAGGACGAGGTGACGTGCCCCAGCATTCTCATGGGCACGGGCTGGGCGGTGTCGGCGACGATCTGCGCCCCCTCCTCCAGCACCGTGCGCCCGTCCGCGGAAAGAAGGCCGACCAGTTGCTTGCGGTCCGCCCGCGCCATGTCCGGCCGGGCGAGGGAGCGCTTGCCGACGAAATCCTTCTTCACCTTGGAGACCATGCCGGAGAGGCCGAGATCGTCCGGCGTCACGGTGCCGTCCGTCTCCTGCCCGACGATGATGAAGCCCCGCTCCGCGCGCAGCACGTGCATCGTCTCGGTGCCATAGGGCGTGATGCCGAAGCGCTGTCCGTAGCCGAACAGCGCCTCCCACACGGCCTGCGTGAAATCCGCCGGCACGTTGATCTCGAAGCCGAGTTCGCCGGTGAAGGACACGCGCATGAGCCGCGTCGGAACGCCGAGGATCTCGCCCTCGCGCACCGCCATGTTGAGGAAGGCCTCCGCCGACAGGTCGATTCCGGTCACGAAAGGCGCCAGCACGTCGCGCGCCCGCGGCCCCTGCACGGCGATGACGCCCCATTGCTCGGTGATGGAGGTGAGGAACACGTCGAGGTCCGGCCACTCCGTCTGGAGATAATCCTCCATGTGCGCCAGCACCCGCGGCGCGCCGCCGGTGGAGGTGGTCACGTGGAAACGGTCCGGCGCCATGCGGGCGACGATACCGTCGTCGAGGATGAAGCCGTCTTCCTTCAGCATCAGGCCGTAGCGGCACTTGCCGGGCTCCAGCTTGGTCCAGCCGTTGGGATACATGCGGTTCATGAACTCGGCCGCATCCGGCCCCACCACCTCGATCTTGCCGAGGGTGGAGGCATCGAGCAGGCCGACGCTCTCGCGCACAGCCCGGCATTCGCGGGCCACCGCCGCGTGCATGTCCTCCCCCGCCTTCGGGAAGTACCAGGCACGGCGCCACAGGGCGACGTTCTCGAATTTCGCACCGTGCTTCACCGCCCACTCATGCAGCGGCGCGGTGCGGATGGGATCGAACGTCTCCCCCCGCGCCGTGCCGACGATGGCGCCGAAGGTCACGGGCGTATAGGGCGGGCGGAAGGTGGTGGTGCCCACCTGCGGGATGTCCTTGGCCAGGATCTCCGAGACGAGGCCGAGGGCGGCCATGTTGGAGGTCTTGCCCTGGTCCGTGGCCATGCCGTTGGTGGTGTAGCGCTTAACATGCTCGACGCTCTCGAACCCCTCGCGCACCGCAAGGCCGATGTCCTTGGCGGTCACGTCGTTCTGGAAGTCGAGGAAGGCGCGCACCTTCTTGGGGTCCGCATCGGTGGGCAGCACCCGCGCGGGCTTGAAGCCGGTGGGGGTGGCCGGAACGGCCGTGAACGCGCGGGCAGCGGGTGTCCGGGCCGCGTCCGCCCCGGCCGCCCAGCCTTCGGCGAGGATGGCGGCGAGGTCATAGGTGCCCTTGCACGCGCCGGCCGAGCGCTCGGCCTGCACGGATGGGCCCGGCACGAAGGCGTCGATCTCGGTGCGGAAAGTGAGCTTCCCGCGCGACTGAGAGAAGAGATGCACGGCCGGCGTCCAGCCGCCGGACATGCCGACGCAATCACACGGCAGCGTCCGCCGCGCGCCGACGCACCCGCCCGACAGCGGCGCCACGATGAGCCCTGTCACCCCCTTGCCGCCGGTGGAGCCGACGACCGTATGCTCGGCCAGAATCTCGATACCGGAGGCCAGCGCCCGCT
>JAYSCE010000117.1:3440-7035 GCA_041915035.1 Xanthobacter sp. | reverse complement strand
GGCGGAGTCGCCGTTGGTGGCGAAGACGATGCGGCGGCCCGGCGCGACGGCGTAGCGGTTCACATAGGTGCGCACGCTCTCGGCCAGCAGGATGCCCGGCCGGTCGTTGTCGGCGAAGGCCAGCGGGCGCTCGTGGGCGCCGGTGGCGAGCACCACCTCTTTCGCCCGCACCTGCCACAGCCGCTCGCGCGGCAGCTTGGGGTGCGGCGCGGCGAGATGGTCGGTGACGCGCTCGGTGAGGACCACGTGATTGTGGTTGTAATAGCCGAACGCCGTGGTGCGATTGAGAAGCGTCACGTTCGCCCGCGCCGCCAGCGTCGCCAGCGCGTCCGCGACGAAGGCGGAAGCGCTCTTGCCGTCGATGGTGGAGGTGAGGTCCGCCAGCAGGCTGCCGCCCATCTCCGCTTGCTCGTCGGCGAGGATCACGCGCTTGCCCGTATCCGACGCCGCCAGCGCCGCCGCGAGGCCCGCTGGGCCGGCGCCGACCACCAGCACGTCGCAATGGGTGTTGCGGTGGACGTAGCGGTCCGCGTCCGGCGCCTCCGGCGCCACGCCGAGGCCGGCGGCGGCGCGGATGGCCGGCTCATAGAGCTTGTCCCAGAAGGAGCGCGGCCACATGAAGGTCTTGTAGTAGAAGCCCGCCGTCAGCACCGGGGCGACCAGATCGTTCACCTGCCCGATGTCGTGCTCCAGCGACGGCCAGTGGTTCTGCGAGGACACCTTCAGCCCCGCCACCGCCTCCACCACCGTGGCGCGGTTGTTGGGATCGGCCCGGCCGGCGCCGCGATCCACGCGGAACAGCGCGTTGGGCTCGTCCGCACCATGGGTCAGCACCCCGCGCGGGCGGTGATATTTGAACGAGCGGCCCACCAGCTTGATGCCGTTGGCGAGCAGCGCGGAGGCGAGGGTGTCGCCTTGATAGCCCTCGACCGTGCGTCCGTTGAAGGTGAAGGCAATGGGCTTCTTGCGGTCGATGCGGCCACGGCCGGGAAGGCGGAAATCCTGCGCCATCAGCGGCCTCCCGTGATGTCGGGGCGCGGCTGGCCCATCTCATAGGTGGTGATGAAGGCGTCGCTCACCGTGTTGCGCAGGGCGTTGAACCAGCGGCCGCAGCCGTGGGCATGCAGCCAGCGCTCGGCGTGAACGCCCTTCGGGCTCTTGCGCAGGAACAGATATTCGGCCCAGGCGGCGTCATCGAGGGCGTCGGGATCGGCCGGGCGGGCGATGTGCGCCTCGCCGCCGCAGCGAAATTCCACCTCGGGGCGCGGCCCGCAATAGGGACAGGGAACGAGCAGCATCTGAAAACCTCCAAAGCGTTTTCAGCAAAAGTGGGCACCGGTTTTGCGTGCAGAAAACGCGGCAAACGCAAGGCACTAGGGCGCAGGATGCGCTCTAGTGCGCCACCGCCGCCGCCGCCGCCTCGTCGATGAGGCGGCCGGTGCGGAAGCGGTCGAGGGTGAAGGGGGCGTTGACGGGGTGGGGCTCGTCGCGGGCGATGGTATGCGCGAACACATGGGCCGAGCCCGGCGTCGCCTTGAAGCCGCCCGTGCCCCAGCCGCAATTCACATAGAGGCCCTTCACCGGCGTCTTGCCGATGATGGGCGAGCGGTCCGGCGTCACATCGACGATGCCGCCCCAGTTGCGCAGCATCTTCATGCGCGTGAACTCGGGAAACAGTTCGCAGATGGCGTCCAGCGTGTGGGTGGTGATGTGGAGGCCGCCCTGCTGGCTGTAGGAGACGTATTGGTCCGTGCCCGCGCCGATCACCAGTTCACCCTTGTCGGACTGGGAGATGTAGGCGTGCACCGCGTTGGACATGAGCACGCAGGGGAAGCACGGCTTCACCGGCTCGGAGACCAGCGCCTGTAGCGGGAAGCTCTCCAGCGGCATCCGCACCCCGGCCATGGCCATGACCATGGAGGTATGCCCCGCCGCAGAGACACCGATCTTTTTCGCCGCAATCGGCCCGCGCGTGGTCTCGACGCCGGTCACGGCGCCATCCGGCCCGCGGTTGATGGCGGTGACCTCGCAATTCTGGATGATGTCGACACCGAGCGCATCGGCGCCCCGGGCATAGCCCCACACCACCGCATCGTGCCGCGCCGTGCCGCCGCGCCGCTGGAGGGCGCCGCCGAGCACCGGATAGCGGATGTCCGGCGAGATGTTCAGGGGCGGGCAGAACTCCTTCGTCTGTTCCCGCGTCAGCCACTCGTTGTCGATGCCGTTGAGGCGGTTGGAATAGACGTGGCGCTTGAAGCTCTGCACGTCGTGCTGGTTGTGGGCCAGCATCAGCACGCCGCGCTGGGAGAACATGACGTTGTAGTTCAGCTCCTGCGAGAGCCCTTCCCACAGCTTCACCGCATGCTCGTAGAGGGCGGCGCTTTCGTCATAGAGGTAGTTGGAGCGGATGATGGTCGTGTTGCGGCCGGAATTGCCGCCGCCGATCCAGCCCTTCTCCAGCACCGCGATGTTGCGGAGCCCGTGCTCCTTCGCGAGGTAATACGCGGCGCCGAGCCCGTGGCTGCCGCCGCCGATGATGAGGGCGTCGTAGGCGGGCTTGGGCGTCGGGTTGCGCCACTGGCGGTTCCAGCCCTGATGGGCGTTCAGCGCCTCGGCGAGGAGGGTGGGAAGGGAGAAGCGGCGCATCGGTTTCCCTGATGGGTATCCAAGGGTGTCCCCTGTTCGACCGCGACAATGCGCCCGCCCGCCGCCCCGCTCTCGTGGAAATGCGACGACAAACTGGAATGCAGGCGACACGGGCGCCCCTCTGCCCCTCCGTCTGCCGCTGCGCCGTCTGCCCCTCCGGAACCGGTGCGGCGGGGCAGAAAATGGCGCCATCCCTCAAAAATGAACGCAAGATAAGGTGTGACGCGGAAGCCGCGACGCTATAAGGAGCCGACGAGGCGCTCTTCCAGCGGTGGTGCAGGGAGGACCGCCGTCCCGCCATGGCGCCGACGGGCCCGTGGCCGAACCCGAAAGTCGAGCGCGAGCAAGAGATGAGCACGAGCCGAGACGCGTCCTTCCTCGATGCCGCGCGCCGGGAGCCCCCCGCCGCCGCCCGCCCGCGCTCCCCGGTGATCGACCGCACCAGCCTCGCCCGCGCCTTCGACGACCTCTCGGTGTACATGAATGCCTGCATCCTCGGGCAGCCGGCGTTCGTGGAGCTGCTGCTGATCGCCGTGCTCGCCGATGGCCACCTTCTGGTGGAAGGCGCGCCGGGCCTTGCCAAGACCAAGGCGATCAAGGCGCTGGCCCACGCCATCGACCTCACCGACCAGCGCATCCAGTTCACGCCGGACCTTCTGCCCTCCGACCTCACGGGCACCGACATCTACCGGCCGGAGGATGGCAGCTTCCAGTTCCAGGAAGGGCCGGTGTTCCACAATTTCATCCTGGCGGACGAGATCAACCGCGCCCCGGCCAAGGTGCAGTCGGCGCTGCTCGAAGCCATGGCGGAGCGTCAGGTGACGGTGGGGCGCACCACCCGCCGCCTGCCGCCGCTCTTCATGGTGATGGCGACCCAGAACCCGATCGAGCAGGAAGGCACCTATCCCCTGCCCGAGGCGCAGCTCGACCGCTTCCTGCTACATGTGCG
>JAYSCE010000117.1:0-3430 GCA_041915035.1 Xanthobacter sp. | reverse complement strand
CGCCAGATCCTGCGCCTCGTGCGCGGCGAGGCACGCGGCGAGTCGCCCGATTTCGGCGCGCCTCTGCCGCAGGAGGTGGTATTCGCCGCCCGGCGCGAGGTGCTGGCCGTGCACATGGCGGAGCAGGTGGAGGAATATCTGCTCCAGCTGGTGCAGGCGACACGCCGCCCCGAGCTTTACGGCGCCGATCTTCAGGGCCTCGTCGGCTTCGGCGCGAGCCCCCGCGGCACCATCGCCCTCGACCGCTGCGCCCGCGCCCACGCCTGGCGGCGCAAGCGCGACTATGTGATTCCCGAGGACGTGCAGGCCATCGCCAAGCCCGTGCTGCGCCACCGCGTTCTGATGACCTTCGAGGCCGAGGCGGACGGCGTGACCAGCGACGACTTCATCGACCTGCTGCTCGCCCGCGTGCCGGTGGGCTGAGGCGACACCCTCCATGGCCGAGCGCGATCCGCTCCGGGGCGTCGTTGCCCGCCTCGCCGACCTGGTGGCGGCGCGTCCGCGCGTCCAGGGCGGCTTCTCGGGCGGCAAGCGCGTCAGCAGCCAGCTCTACGGGGGCCACAGCTCCTCCTTCCGCGGCCGCGGCATGGAGTTCGACGAGGTGCGCGTCTACCATCCCGGCGACGACGTCCGCACCATCGACTGGCGGGTGACAGCCCGCACCGGCACGCCGCACACCAAGCTGTTCCAGGAAGAGCGCGAGCGCCCGGTGCTGGTGCTGGTGGACACGCGCGCCTCCATGCGCTTCGGCACCCGCGACTGCTTCAAGTCCGTGCTGGCGGCGAAGGCGGCGGCGGTGCTGGCCTGGATCGGTATCGGCGGCGGCGACCGGGTGGGCGGGCTGGTGCTCTCCCCCTCCGGCATCATCGCGCTGCGTGCCGAGCGCACCCGCCGGCGCATTCTCGCCTTCGTGCGCTCCATCGCCGACGCCACCGCCGAGCGCCTCGGCCCGCCCGGCGCGGAGCCGACATTGGGCGAGGCGCTGGCGCGGCTGCGGCCGCTGGTGAAGCCCGGCACGCTCGTCTTCCTCGTCTCCGATTTCGCCGACCTCGACGAGCACGCCGCCAAAGAGCTCGGCCGCATCGCGCTGGACGGGCATGTCACCTGCCTGTTCGTCTACGACCGGCTGGAGACGCAGATGCCCTCCGGCGGCGTCTTCCCCGTCACCGACGGGGTGTCGGTCGCCCGGCTCGACGACAGCCGCGCGGCGCTGCGCGAGGGCTACGCCCGCCGCTTCGCCGAACGGCGCGGCGCGCTGGAGCGGCTGTGCCGCGAGCGTGGCCTCACCCTGATGGACCTCGAGACCGGCTGCGACCCGGCAGAGATCCTCAATCCCGAGCGGATGCGGCAGGCGGCGGTCTCGGCCCGGGCCGGCGCAGCCGGGGCCATCGCCCCCGGCGCAGGACGGACAGGGACGCGATGACCAGCCCCGCGCTCGCACCCGACACGTCCGTTCCAGCGGCCAACACCGGCCCGACGACCCTCATTCCGCCGCCCGGCACGGCGACGCCGCCCAATTTCCAGACGCCGGATTTCCTCAACGGAGCGCCGCCCGCCCCACCGGTGCCGGGCTCGGCCGAGGATCCGCTGGCGGCGCTGCGCGACATCCACCTGCCCCCCGACGTGCCGTTCTTTCCGCTGGCACCGGGCTGGTACATGCTCGCCGGGCTGGTGGTGCTGGTTGCCGTCATCCTCGCCGTGCGCGAGTGGCGCTGGCGGCAGACGCTCGCCTACAAGGCCCTGAAAATGTTCGATGCCGAGGTCGGCCGCGCCGAGCCGGACGACACCCAGGCCGTCGCGGTCGCCGCCTCCGACGTGCTGCGCCGTCTGGTGCGCGCCGAGTCCGGCGAGGCGAAGGCAACGCTCACCGGCGAGGCCTGGGCCCGCCTGCTCGTCACCGGCCGCGCCCCCTTCGCCCCGCGGGAAGCAGCCTTCCTCGCCCGTGCCCCCTACATGCCGGCGCAGACGGCGGAGCAGGTGGCTGCCGGCAGCATCACCCCCGCCACCCTCGCCGACGCGGTGCGGCGCCATATCCGGGCGCGCCGATGATCACGCTCGCCTGGCCCTGGATGCTGGCGCTGCTGCCGGCCCCCCTCCTCGCTTACTTCGCGATACCGCGCGCCCGTGAGCAGAAGGCCGGCGCGCTGCGTCTGCCCTTCTTCGCCGCCCTCGCCCGGGCCGGACTGGTGACGCCCGGGCGGCCGGCCTGGAGCAAGACGCGCCTTGCCGCGCTCGCCTTCATCTGGACGCTGCTCGTGGTCGCCGCTGCCCAGCCCATCTATGTGGGCCGGCCGGTGGAGGTGCCAGTCGAAGGGCGCGAGATCATGCTGGTCATCGATCTCTCCGCCTCCATGGCGCAACGCGACCTCGCCCTCACCAAGCCGATGGACCGCCTGCAGGTGGTGAAGCAGGTGGCGGACGACTTCATCGCCGCCCGCGTCGGCGACCGGGTGGGCCTCATCCTGTTCAGCACCCGCGCCTATGTGCAGGCGCCGCTCACCCTCGACCGCCGGGTGGTGCGGGAACTGCTCGCCGAGGCGACCATCGGCATGACCGGGCGCAACACCTCCATCGGCGACGCCATCGGCCTCGCGGTGAAGACCTTGCGCGACGGCCCGGCGAAGGAGCGGGTGGTGGTGCTGCTCACCGACGGCGCCAACACCTCCGGCGTGCTCGACCCGCTCCAGGCCGCCGCCATCGCCGCCAAGGAGCATCTGCGCATCCACACCATCGGCGTCGGCTCCGATGCCGGGGAGTTCATCCCCGGCGCGCCCATGAACCCGTCCTCGGACCTCGACGAAGGCGCGCTCAAGGCCATATCCGGCCTCACCGGCGGCAAGTATTTCCGTGCCCGCGACCAGCAGGCCCTGGCTGGCATCTATGCCGAGATCGACAAGCTGGAGCCGGTGGCCGGCGATCCGCAATATGTGCGTCCGGCCCTGACCCTGTTCTTCTGGCCGCTCGGCGCCGCGCTGATCGCGAGCTTCCTGTTCGCCGCCGTCTTGCTGCTGCGCCTGCCCACCCGCCGCGCGGCCGATGCGCCCGCCCCGCAGGACGCCCCGGCGGGCGAGACCCCGGCCCTGCCGGTTGCGGAGGCGCGCTGATGGCGAGCTTCCACTTCCTGCGGCCGGAATGGCTCCTGGCGCTGCTGCCGGCGGCGCTCCTCGCCGGATTGCTCCATCGCCGGCTGCGCGAGGGCAGCAACGATTGGGCGCGCGTGGTGGACCCCCACCTCCTCGCCCACCTCGCCCTGCCGGGGCGGCGCGCCAGCGGGCAATGGCCGGCCGTGCTGCTGTTCGCCGGCTGGGTCGCCGCCGTCTTCGCCATGGCCGGCCCCACCTGGCAGAAGCTGCCGCAGCCGGTGACCGGCCGGCTCGATCCGCTGGTGATCGCGGTCAACCTCTCCCCGACCATGAATGCCCCGGACGCC
>JAYSCE010000116.1:9502-10058 GCA_041915035.1 Xanthobacter sp. | reverse complement strand
CAGCGCCTTGTCTTCGACCGGGTCGGCGCTGCGACGGCGGGTGCCCTTGATGGGGCGCGTCTCCACCCTCCCATCGGATGTGAGCGAGAGGAAGCGTTCCGGAGACGCGGACAGCACCGCGAGATCGTCGCCGGCCCGCAGGAAGGCGGCGAAAGGGGCGGGGCTGAGCGCGCGCAGGCGGGTGTAGAGGGCAAGGTCAGTCAGCCCCTCCGCCATCTTTGCCCGCATCTGGTGGGTGAGGTTGGCCTGGAAGATATCGCCGGCGCGGATGTATTCGATCACCCGCGCCACTTCTGCCTCCACGTCCGCGCGGGGCTGGTCGGGCCTAAACGTGCCGGTGCGGCTGAAATCGGCGGGGGGCGCTATGGCCGGAGCGTTGGCGATCCGGTCGAAAAGCTCCTGCGCGCGGCGCTGGGCGCGGGCCTCTGCCGCAACTCCGGTCTCGGGACGGCCGTTGGAGACGATGAAGGCGCGCTTTTCCAGCCCGTCGAATGCGAGGATGGCGTCGTAGAGGCCCATGGCCATCTCTGGCACCGAGGGCGTCGCTGGGCGGGGC
>JAYSCE010000116.1:0-9492 GCA_041915035.1 Xanthobacter sp. | reverse complement strand
TGGACCACGGGGTCCAGGCGCAGACCTTGCACGGGCGGGGCGGCGGCAGGCGCTCCAGATGCCGGCCCAGCTCATAGCCGAGATAGCCCATGGCCCCGCCGAGGAACGGCACGGGGGCGGAGGACGGGCCGAGGCAGGGCGGCAGGTCGCCGGGATTGAGCGCCCGCGCCAGCACATCGAACGGCGTTCCGGGCACAAGGGCGCTGTTCAGCCGGACGCCATCCGCGCCGGAAGTGATGAAGGCATAGGGATCCGCGCCGATATAGGACCAGCGCGCCCGCACGTCGCCCTCCGCAGCGCTGTCGAGAAAGGCGCAGTGGGGGGCGTCGGCGAAGGCCTGGAACGCGGCGAACGGGTCGCGATACGGGATTTCAACGATAAGCACAGGGGGCGACCGATTCAGAACGCTTCGGTCCCACCATGGCGCCACGACGCCGCTGGGGCAATCCGGACGGGCGAGAGGCCGCAGGCTCCGCTAGGACCGACGGCCCGGTGGCCACCACGCAAATTCCCCCGGCAGGCCGGGGGAAAACGATAAAATGGGCTTACCTGGAAACCTCACGCCGCCTTTGCGAACGGCGGCTGATCTTCCGGCTGCTCGGCCTGGGTGGCGTTCAGCAGCTTGGACTGGACGATCTCGCCCACTGCGACCAGTTCGGTGCTCCAGGCGAGGGCCGACTGCTGCAGGAAAGCGGCCTCCCGGGTGACGAAGGCAGACGGGTTCTGCTCGCGCGAGAGCTGGTTGAGCAAATCCATCTGCTCCTGCATCTGCCGGCCGACGAACTGCTGCAGATGCGTGCTGACCGCGATCGGGCAGTCGAAGAACAGGTTTTTCCACGCGGTGACCGGCCAAGCCATGGGCGGCGTGGCGGGCGACAGCGCGCGGGCGAGACCCTGGAACATCACCGAGTCGTTCATGTCCATTTCTCCCGTCTGACGATGACCCCGGACCTGAGCAGCCCCCAGCGCCCATCAGAATTACCGTTTCACGGATGTGAGACTTCGGCGTTGCGGAAGGTCAAATGCCTTGCACGCCGGATCGGGGAAAATCACATTTCCACGCGTCGCCCTTCACGGGCGACATCATCATCGCACTCCGCCGGCTCGCTGCCTATGGTTGCGCCGGCCCGGCGAAGGGCGAAACAGGCTTCCGTCAACGCATCGTGATGTCCGCGCTCGGGACGGAGCCACAGGCCGCAAGGTCGGGGAGAAAGACGCATGACCCAGTTGCCGCACGGCTTCCGTCAGATCCGCATGGAGCTTGCCCGCGAGAAGGGGCACCCGGACGGCGCCCGCAATTTCGGCTACAGCTTCGTGGCGCCCCTCGACAGCGCTGGTCGCATCGATGCGACGGAGTGGGCCAAGCATCGCGACAGCTGCCGGGTGGTGAAGTTCCGCCCGGACGAGGCGGACGAGGTGGGCCATCTGGTGCGCCGGCCAGGCGGGAGCTGGGCGTTCCGCTATGACATTTCCGGCACGGACGATGACGAAGCCGGCTACCGCTTCGGCGACGAGCGGTTCGAGGTGGGGGAATATGTCTCGGTCCATGAGGACGACGAGATGCACACCTTCCGCGTGGTCTCGGTGATCTGATCGGGAAATGCGGCCCGCCCGCAGGGGCGGACCGCCTCCGCTCAGTAGCTCTTGTATTCGGCCGTGCCCTTGGAGAGGGCGAACTCCTCCTCCGGCGAAAGCACCAGCTTGTGCCGGCCCCAGAGACCGAAATAGGCGATGCCGGCCGCGAACCAAATGGCGACACCGATCACGCCATTGCGGTAGATGGGGTCCGAGAGCTGGAACCAGATGGTGACGAGCGCGATCACGATGGTCGCCACCGCGCCGGGGATGCCGAAGGGGCTCTTATAGGGCCGCTCGATGTGCGGCATGTTCTTGCGCATCAGGATGAAGGAGATGGCCTGCATCACATAGGAGAGCATGGCGCCGAACACCGCCATGTTCAGCAGCGTGCCGCCGATAGCCGCAGCGCCTGCTTCCGCCCCCAGCGCGAACCAGATACCGAGCATGATGACAAGGCCAACCAGCGCGCCCGCGACCATGGCCACATGTGGGGTCTTGCGGCCGCCGTGGGTGACGGACAAGCCGCGCGGGAAGTAGCCAGCCCGCGACAGCGAATAGATCTGCCGACCCTGCGCATAGATGATGGTGTGGAACGAGGCGATGAGCCCGATCACAGCCACAGCGGCG
This sequence comes from Xanthobacter sp., assembly GCA_041915035.1. GTDB lineage: Bacteria > Pseudomonadota > Alphaproteobacteria > Rhizobiales > Xanthobacteraceae > Xanthobacter. The sequence goes on along the minus strand of JAYSCE010000116.1, from coordinate 7,287 downwards.
AGGAGCTTGGCGAGGCCGTCGCCATAGATGGCCTTGAAGCCGTCCAGCAGCGGCTCGAGCGACGTCGACAGGCCGAAGGAGCCGTTGGCGACCGAGGAATTCAGCCACAGGATCATGAAGGCGGAGACGATGAGCGTCGCCATGCCGGCCATGATGCCCTTGGGCATGTCCGTCTTCGGGTCCACCGATTCTTCTGCCGCCAGCGGCAATTGCTCGATGGCGAGGAACAGCCAGACGGCAAACGGCAGGGCCGCGAGCGCGCCGCCGATGCCGAAGGGCAGGAACGGTCCGCCGCCATTGGGCAGCTCCACCGCCGTGCCGTCCGGCCCGACGCCGATGTTCAAGGCCCAGCGGGAGAAGTTCGCCACCGGAAGGGCGCTGACCCAGAAGGCGACGAGGCAGGCGAGCGCGGCCAGCGTCACCACCAGTGTCACGCGGAAGGAGAGTTCCACGCCGGCGATGTTGAGGCCCACGAAGATGATGTAGCCAAAGATCCAGTAGACCGGCTGGAAGGCGGGCGGCGTGCCGAAGATGGAGCCCATGTAGGAGCCGATGAAGGACACCACCACCGCAGGGGTGATGACGTATTCCACGTTCTCGCACAGGCCGGTGACGAAGCCGCCCCACGGCCCCATGGTGGTGCGCGCGAAGGAATAGGCGGCCCCTGTGTGCGGCAGGGCCGGCGACATTTCGGCGATGGAGAAGGTGAGGCCGAGATACATGATGGCGATGATGACCGCCGCGATGAACATGCCGCCCCAGCCGCCGGAGGCGATGCCGAGGTTCCAGCCCGAAAAATGGCCGGAGATGACCGCCCCGACGCCCAGCGCCCAGAGCGACCAGACGCGCGCGTGCCGCTTCAGGGCCCGCTGCTCGAAATAAGAGACATCAACCGTGGTGTAGGTAACGCCGGATTTGCTGCCTTCGGCCATGCCCAGCCCTCCGATAGCACCAGAGTAAGGTCCGGCGCGCTTGCCCTACAGGCAACTTTGTTGCCATTCCCTAAGGGCGTCGGGAAAAACCCTCACCCCGTGCCGAGACGCAAAGGTGGCAGGCCGGATTCGAGCAGCAGATCGCTTTAATCCTACAATTCGACGCCCGTGAGCTGACGCGCGAATGCCTCGCGAATGTGCCACGCGAGCTTGAAGGCGGCCAGATCGTAGGCAAGGCCCTCGGGGCGCACGTTTGAGATGCAATTGCGCTCCGCGTCCGATCGGCCCGGCTTGGGATTGTAGGTGAGGTAAAGGCCGAGGCTGTCCGGCGAGGAGAGGCCGGGCCGCTCGCCCACCAGCAGCGCCACGGCGCGCGCCTTCAAAAGGTGGCCCACCTCGTCGCCGAGCGCGACGCGCGCCTGCGAGGCGATGACCACCGGTGCGGTAGTCCAGCCGGCGTCCTTGATGCGCGTCTTCAACGCCGCGAGGAAGGGGACCGTGTGGGCGTGAACGGCGGCGGAGGAGAGGCCATCCGCCACCACCAGCGCAAGGTCCACGGGCTCGCCCGCCGCCTGCGCGAGGCGGGCACGGCTTTGGTCGGAGAGCCGCCGCCCAAGGTCCGGCCGGCGCAGATAGACGTCGCGCGCCGGCGCCGCGCTTTCCGCCCGCAGGGTGGAAAAGCCGAGGCCGCGCACCTCTTCTTCCACCCGATCCGCGTCGAAGGGCGTGTGAACGGCATCGCGCGCCTGCGCATGGGCGAGGGCGAAGCGCAGCACCTCCTCGGTGGGCAGGCTCGCGCCGGTGCGGCCCAGGGCGATGCGGGCCGGGGTGTGGCGGGCGAGCTTCGACCAGGGATCGCGGGCGATCATGCCGCACGCTCCGCCACATAGCCGAGGAGAGGATGGCGAGCGTCGGCGGGCAGCAGGCGCCCGTCCGTGCCAGTGATGTCCATCTTCTCCAGCCACGCCTCGAACTCCGGCGCGCGCTTGAGGCCCAGCACCTCGCGGATGTAGAGGGCGTCGTGGAAGGACGTGGACTGGTAGTTCAGCATCACGTCGTCGGCGCCAGGAATGCCCATGATGTAGGTGACGCCCGCCGCCCCGAGCAGGGTGAGCAGCGTGTCCATGTCGTCCTGGTCGGCTTCGGCGTGGTTGGTGTAGCAGACGTCCACCCCCAGCGGCACGCCGAGCAGCTTGCCGCAGAAATGATCCTCCAGCCCGGCACGGATGATCTGCTTGCCGTCATAGAGATATTCGGGGCCGATGAAGCCCACCACCGTGTTCACCAGCAAGGGATCGAAGGCGCGGGCGACGCCATAAGCGCGCGCTTCCAGCGTCTGCTGGTCGACGCCATGGTGCGCGCCGGCGGAGAGGGCCGAACCCTGGCCGGTCTCGAAATACATGGCGTTCTGCCCCACCGTGCCGCGCTTGAGCGCGCGCGCCGCATCGGTGCCTTCGGCGAGCAGCTTCAGGTCGATGCCGAAGGAGCGGTTCGCCCCCTCCGTGCCGGCGATGGACTGGAACACGAGGTCCACCGGCGCACCGCGATCCATCAGCGCGATGGCGGTGGTGATGTGGGTCAGCACGCAGCTCTGGGTGGGGATCTCGAAGCGCGAGATGATCTCGTCCATCAGCTTCAGCAGGCGGTCGATCACCGGCACGCTGTCGGAGGCGGGGTTGATGCCGATCACCGCATCCCCGCAGCCATAGAGCAGGCCGTCGAGGATGGCGGCGGAGACGCCGGCAGCGTCGTCGGTCGGATGGTTGGGCTGGAGCCGCACCGCCATGGTGCCGGGCAGACCGATGGTGTTGCGGAAGCGCGTCACTACGCGGCACCTGCGGGCGGCGAGGATGAGATCCTGGTTGCGCATGATCTTGGAGACCGCCGCCGCCATCTCCGGCATCAGGCCGGGGGCGAGGGCCGTCAGCACCTCCGGCGTTGCGGCCGGGGAAAGGAGGAAGTCGCGGAAGTCGCCCACCGTCATGGCCGAGACTGGCGCGAAGGCCGCGCCGTCGTGGCTGTCGAGGATGAGCCGCGTCACTTCGTCCCCCTCATAGGGAACCAGCGGCTCGGCAAGGAACGCCTTCAAGGGCAGGTCGGCCAGGCACATGCGCGCCGCCACATTCTCCTCGGCGGTGGCGGCAGCGATACCGGCGAGCATGTCGCCGGAGCGCGGCGGCGTCGCCTTGGACATCAGGTCCTTGAGGTCGGAGAAGACGAAGGACTTCGCTCCGATGCGATGGACATGAGCCATGGCGCGCTCCGATCGGGCGGACGCGGCGCATCTGCCGCGACCTCATGCCCTAGCGATAAGCAACAAATATGCCTTCGGGGAAAACGCCTGTCTATTTCGGCACGCCATTGATGACGAACAGCGCGTTCAGGAACTGGTCCGGCGGGAACTTGCCGAAACTCTTGGCATAGATGTCGCGGATGCGGTCAGTCCGGTAGAGGTCGGCGAGGGTGGTGTCGACCAGCAGGCGGAACGCCTGGTCGCCGCGCGGCAGCCCCAGCGCATAGGTCTCGAAGGTGAAATACTGGTCCGAGAGGCTCAGGCGGCTGCCGAACGGCGTGTTGGCGATGAGATAGTTGAGGATGCCGCGGTCGCCGAAATAGGCGTCGAGCTTGCCCTCGGCGAGCTGCTTCAATCCGTCCGGGTGGTCAGTGACGGTGACGATGGTGGCGGCTATGCCCATCTGCGCGAGGGTCGAGCGCAGCGTCTCTTCGGTCGTGGTGCCCTTGAGCACACCCACCTTCTTGCCCCGCAGCTCCTCCAGCCCCTTCACTGCCGGCCCGCGCGTGACCACGCCCGCGCCGTCCAGGAAGGTCGGGAGGGAGAAATCCACCAGCGCCCGCCGCGACATGGTCATGGAGGTGGGCTCGCACAGGATGTCGATGCGCCCGTCGCGGACCGCCTCAAAGCGGTCCTCGGCCGAGACCTTCACATAGTCTACCGGCATGTTGGGCTGCTTGAGCGCGCGCTTGAGCGCATCTGCCACCTCGCGGCAGAGATCGACGATATAGCCTGACGGCTGGCCGTTGCTGGCGGCATAGGAATAGGGCGGCGCGAACTGGCGATAGCCGATGCGGAAGGGATCGCCCTTTGCCAGGCGATCCAGCGTCTGCGCGCCGGCCGGCGCGGCCAGCGCGAGGAGGAGGGCGGCGAGGGCGGCGACGAACAGTGCCGTCCGCTTACCCCCAGTCCTGATGCTGGCGCTGTGCCCCGCCCCGATCACCTCAACCATCACGCCCCCCCTTATCCGCCGCCTCCTGCGGTCCGTTTGTGCTGATCTTGCCCGGCTCGCGAGGCGCGGCCAAGGACTTCCGCGCGTGCGGCGAAAGGCCGGCGCGCATAGTGGCGCGAAAGCAACCCTTCGCATCCTGTGCCGATCGTCGGGCCGTTCCGCCGCAGCTGCCATGCCTTTGAGGTGATGCGAAATTATTATATTGATTAGGATATAGCTTTTCCGGCTCCCGCTGGCTTTGATGGCAGGATTGGACATGACGATATTGCTCAACCGGCGCCGCATTCTGGGTGCCATGGCCGGCGCAACGGCCGCGGCGGCGGCTGGCGCATTGGCGCCGCTGGGTTCGGCGCTGGCGGCTCCGGCGAAGGGGCTGGAGATCCTCGGCGCGCCAAACGGCTCGACCATCGTCCTGCTGCGCCTGCTTCAGTCCGGTGCCCTTAACGCGGCGGCGCCCGACGCCACCTTCCGCCTGTGGCGCGACACGGACGAACTGCGCGCCGCCATCGTCTCGGGCCGCACCAGCCTGTTTACGACTCCGACCCATGTTCCGGCGAACCTCGCCAATCGCGGCCTACCGCTGAAGCTGTTCGCCATCCTCTCCATGGGCCATCTGTTCGTCATCTCATCCGACGCAAGCATCACCTCGTTCAAGGATCTCGCCGGCAAGGAGCTGGTGGGCTTCTTCAAGAATGACATGCCCGACCTCGTCTTCCGCTCCATCGCCCGCGGCTATGGCATGGACCCGGACAAGGACATGACCATCACCTATGTCCGCACCCCCATGGAAGCGGCGCAGATGCTCGCCGCCGGGCGCGCCACCACGGCGATCCTCTCCGAGCCGCCGGCCACCGCCGCCATCATAATGGCGAAGAAGGAGGGCCGCACGCTCAACCGCGCCATCAGCCTCCAGGACGATTGGAAAAAGCAGCATGGCGGCCTCGGCCTCCCCATGGCCGGCATCGCCGTGCATGAGCGGCTGATCGAGGAGAGCCCGGAACTTCTGAAGGCCATGGCCGCTGGACTGCCGGGCGCGCGCGACTGGGTGCTGGCCGATCCCGCTGCGGCCGGCCAACTGGGCGAGGAGAAGATGGACATGAAGGCGCCCATCCTCGCCAGCGCGCTCTCCCATTTTAACGTGGTGGCCGAGCCCGCGGCGAAGCTGAAGCCCGGTCTTGTTGCCTTCTATGAGACACTGCTGTCCTTCCAGCCGGAGGCGCTGGCGGGGAAGCTACCGCCCGACAGCTTCTATCTCGACTTCTGACGGCTTCCATGGGCCTCAATCCGCCCGCGCTCTCCGCCCCGCTCCAAAGCCTGGCCTGGGGTGCGGCGGGGCTCTTGGCTCTGGCCGGGGCCTGGCAGTGGGGGGCCGTAGCCTTCGGGCCGTTCGTGCTGCCGAGCCTTGCCGAAACGGGCGAGGCCGTTGCCCGGCTCATCGCCACCGGAAAGGCTGGCCCGGCGCTGCTGGCGACGCTGATTCACGCTTTGGCCGGCTGCGCCGCGGGAGGCGCAGCCGGCTTCCTTCTGGGCGTCGCCGGCGGGCTGGCGCTGCCGGTGGGGGCCATGTCCTATCCCGTCTTCACTGCGCTCCTCGGCACGCCGCCCATCGCCTGGGTGGTGCTGGCGCTGCTCTGGTTCGGGCCGGGCGGGGCTGCGGCGACGTTTACGGTGGCGATAACCGCCGCGCCCATCCTCTTCATCGCCACATTGCAGGGCGTGCGGAGCCGCGACCGGGCGCTCGCCGAGATGGCGCAGCTCTATCGGGCGCCGCCGCTGATGCGGCTGACCGATCTCGTGCTGCCGGCGCTGGCGGACTTCCTCATCCCGGCCGTCGCCACCGCGCTCGCCTTCTCCTTCAAGGTTGCGGTGATGGCGGAGGTGCTGAGCGGCGCGGATGGGGTGGGCGGCGGCATCGCGACCGCACGCGCCCATTTCGATCTGCCGGAAACCATGGCGTGGATCGTCCTCGCGGTGGCGGTGCTGATCGTTGCCGATGCGCTGCTCCTTGCGCCCCTTCGACGTCGCCGGTCAGGTCGCGCGGCGGCCTCGTCCGTCTCTGCGGAGGCATGAGCATGCTGTCCCTGAGCGGTCTGCGGCTCCGGTTCGGCGCGGCCGACATCATCGCCGGCATCGATCTTCATGTCGCCGCGGGCGAGCTTGTGGTGCTGCTCGGCCCCTCCGGCTGCGGCAAGACCAGCCTACTGCGCATCGCCGCCGGGATCGAGTCTGCCACCGCCGGACGGGTGGAGAACGCATTCCACCGCGTGGCCATGGTCTTCCAGGACCCGCGCCTGCTGCCATGGGCCAATGCGCGCGACAACGCCGCTTTCGGCCTCAAGGCGGCGGGAATGGGAAACGCCGAGCGCCGCGCCGTCGCGGAGGCCATCCTGATGCGCCTCGGCTTCTCGGCGCGGGACCTGGACAAGCGACCCGCCCAGCTCTCGGGCGGCATGCTGCAACGGGTTGCCATCGCCCGCGCCTTCGCCCTTTCACCGGATCTCGTGCTGATGGACGAGCCGTTCTCCGCCCTGGACGTGGGCCTGCGCCACGATCTCCAGGCGTTGCTGCGGGCCGAGGTGGAAGGGGCGGGTGCGGCAGTGCTGTTCGTCACCCACGACGTGACCGAAGCGGTGCGTCTGGCCGATCGGATCGTGGTCTTCTCCCCGCGCCCCGCCCGTGTGGTGGCGGACGTGACGCAGGCGCCCATGCTCGCGTCGGTCGGCGCGGCCTATGAGGCTGCCGCCGCATTGCTACGCCGGCCCGAAGTGGCCGCCGCCCTCGCCCCACCGGGGGCCACCTCTCCCGCGTTCCCCGGTGCGCGCGATCGGCTCTCCCTGGCGGGAAGGGGCGGGGCGGTCTCCTTGCGAGATGGTCGCGTCCTTAAGTGATGCGTGGCGGGCGAACGGAAGTCGGCAACGCATCGGCGGCGGCGCGGCGGACGCGCTCGGCGAAGCGGGCGACGGCGTCCTGCTCCAGCGTGCGCTGGATGGCCTTGGCTGCGACCACGCCATCCGCCATGGATGTCACGCAGCACGGATGCATGCGCTGCGCGATTTCGCCGATGGCGTAGAGATTGGGAATAGAGGTCTCGCAATCGAGGCTGGTCTCGA
>JAYSCE010000115.1:0-10060 GCA_041915035.1 Xanthobacter sp. | reverse complement strand
CATTCAGGGCGGCTCGTTCGGCCAGATCGGCGGCAACATCCAGTATGGCGGCGAAAAGGACGGCTTCGGCGTCTACATCGCGGCCGACGCCGTGCATGCCGATGGCTGGCGGCTCCAGTCGCCGTCCGACCTCGCCCGCTTCTACAGCGATTTCGGCTGGAAGAACGACAAGACCGAGGTCCACCTCGTCGCCAGTGCTGCAACGACCAATCTCGGCGTGGTCGGCCCGACCCCGGTGCAGTTGCTCGACCAGAACTGGAACTCGATCTACACTTGGCCGCAGACCACCGAGAACAACGTCGGCATGCTGGCCCTGAATGGCAAGTATGACCTCACCGATACCTGGCAATTGCAGGGCAACCTCTATGCCCGCAAGTTCAGCCAGGCGCATGTGGACGGCAACGACGCCGATCTCGAAGCCTGTTCCAACAAGTGGAACCCTGGCGTCGGCAACACCAAGATGTGCCTGGAGGAGGACCAGTTCACCGGTCCGCCCGGCGGCGGCAACCCGGCAACCAATCCTGCCTATGCCGCGTTCCGCAGCCAGATGGTGCTGTACGACCAGAATGGCAACACCATTCCCTTCGCCGCGCTCGGACCGAACCAGCTCTACGGCGTCATCAACCGCACCTGGACCGACACCACCACCTACGGCGGCTCGGTGCAGGCGACCAGCACCGACAAGCTGTTCGGCCACGACAATTACTTCGTCATCGGCGGCAGCGTCGATTCCAGCGACATCAACTTCCGCTCCAATTCGGAGCTGGGCATCACCAACACCAACACGCTGCAGGTGGTGGGCACCGGGACGTACATCAAGAACATTCCGAACTATTCGCTGCCCGACCAATATCAGGTCTTCTACCTGCCGGTGGACCTCAACGCGAGCACCCGATACTACGGCCTCTACGCCACCAACGCCTTCGACATGACCGATCGGGCCACCCTGACCATGGGCGCGCGCCTCAACATCGCGCAGATCTCCATGCAGGACGCCACCGGGACGAGCCCGCAGCTCAACGGCGACTACACCTTCGCCCGCATCAACCCGCTCATCGGCCTGACCTACAAGCTCACGCCGGAAGCCACCCTCTATGGCGGCTATTCGGAATCCAACCGCGCGCCGACCCCGCTGGAGCTGAATTGCGCCGATCCCAACCGGCCGTGCCTGCTGGAGAACTCGCTGGTGGCGGACCCGCCGCTCAACCAGGTGGTTTCCCACACCTATGAGGTGGGCCTGCGCGGCAACGGCATGCTGTTCGGCGGCAAGGTGAACTGGAAGCTCGGCGTCTATCGCGTGGACAGCGATGACGACATCGTCTCCCTCGCCAGCCAGCAGACCGGCTACGGCTATTACACCAACGTGCCCGCCACCCGCCGCGAGGGCTTCGAGGCGGAGATGCAGTATGTGAACGGGCCGTGGAAGTTCTACGCCAACTACGCCTATCTGAACGCCACCTACCAGTTCACCGGCTATCTCGCCTCCCCCAACAATCCCTATGCCACCGACGGGCAGGTGCTGGTGACGCCGGGCGACACCATCCCCGGCATCCCCACCCAGACCCTCAAGCTCGGCGTCGACTACATGGTGACGCCGAAATGGAAGCTGGGTGGCGACGTGATCGCAGTCTCCAGCCAGTATTATGTGGGTGACGACGCCAATCAGGCGCCAATGCTTCCGGGATACTGGGTCGCCAACATCCACACCTCCTATCAGGTCACGGACAACATCCAAGTGTTCGGCTACATCAACAATTTGTTCAATGCGAAGTACGCCACCTACGGCACCTTCTTCGACACGGAATATCTTGGTCTCAACAATCCGCAGATGCAGTCGCCGGGCCAGCCTTTCTCCGCTTATGCGGGTCTGAAAGCCACATTCTAAGCCTGGAGCGCCCCGCTGGCGGCGGGCGCTCTTCATCTGCGCGGGCGGGCGATCGAACAGGTGCGGGGACCTGTCGACCGTCCCCTCTCAGGGCGGACCCGGGGCGCATACCGGGTCCGCCCCCTGTTTTTCTCTCCGGGCATTCACCCCTTCAACGATCGCCGTGCAAGCGCTACCTTCCGCGCCGCCCGTCCGGGCCTGTTCCTTGCCGGTGACCTCTGCCCGATGACCCTTTTCGCCGATTCAGCCGCCCCCCTTTCCGCCGAGGAGGCAATCCGCTCGCGCCGCTCCATCCGCGCTTTCCTGCCGACGCCAGTGGCAGACGAAACCGTCGCGCATATCCTCGAGCTTGCCGCCCGCGCGCCATCCGGCTCCAATATCCAGCCCTGGCAGGTGCGGGTCCTGCGCGGCGCGCCCCTCGCCGCGCTGACCGCCGAATTGCACGCGCTCTCGCTTTCCGGCGATCGGGGTACCGAGGAATATGCCTATTACCCCCGCAAGTGGCGTGAACCCTATCTCGGGCGCCGCCGCAAGGTGGGGTGGGACCTCTACGGCGCTCTGGGCATCGGCAAGACCGACACAGGCCGGATGCGGGAACAGCACGCCCGCAACTTCCTGTTCTTCGACGCCCCGGTGGGCCTCATCTTCACCATCGACCGCGACATGGAAGCGGGCTCCTGGCTCGATTACGGCATGTTCCTTGAGAACATCATGATCGCCGCGCGCGCCTCCGGCCTCCACACCTGCCCGCAGGCGGCCTTCATGCTCTACAGCACCGTGATCGCCCAGCGCCTCGCCATCCCCGACGCCGAGATGGTCATCTGCGGCATGGCACTGGGCCACGCAGACCTCGCGGCGCCTGAGAACAATTTCGAGACGGTACGCGAACCGCTGGCGAATTTCGCGCACTTCATCGACACCCTCGCCTGAAAGCCCCCGACGCTCAAGCGAGCCCCGCCTCCGCCGCCGTGACGAGCTTCGTCTTCGAGCCGATGGCATTGAGGGCGATGCGGTGGACGACCTCGATGGGCGCGGTGCACAGATCCCCGATCACGCGCACCGAATAGCCGTCCGCGTCCCGCGATAGAGCGGTGAAGACGACACAGTTCTGAGTCATCATTCCGCAGACGAGGAGTTCGTCCGTGCCGATGAGATGCGCGGCAAGGTCCGTCTCCTGAAAGGCGTCAGCGAACCGCTTGGTGACGACGGGTGCATCCCCCGCCACCGCAAGGATGGCGGGGCGAATGACGATGCCCGGCCCGTCCGCCGCGAACAGGCCCTTCGGTGCGGCGGAGACGTGACGCACCAGGACGATGCGGTCTCCCGCCGCCCGCGCCTTGCCGATGGCGGCGACGATACGCGCCTCGGTCTCCTCCGCCTGCCACAAAGGCAGCACGCCGCCGGGGAAATAATCCTGCTGGATATCGATGACGAGAAGGGTTCGGGTCATGGCTCGCTCCTGTGCATGCCCCCCTTCTAGGGCCGCACCACGCCGGCCATCAGTGGCCTGATGGACAAGAAGCATGTAAATCGGGCCAATGCGCCTGGCCATTCTCGCCTATGACGGCATCAGCCCCTTCATGCTGTCCACACCCCTCGCGGCGTTCGGCGAGCCCTTCCTCGCAGGCGGCCACAGCGTCCATGTCTGCGCGGAAGCGCCCCGCCTGTCCGCCACTGGCGGTCTGGTGATCGAAGCGTCGCATGCCCTGTCGGCCGCCCGCGGGGCGGATGTGGTCATCCTCCCCGGCTGGCGGGATGCGGACGAGCCGGTGCCGGACCCGCTGGTGGCGGAACTCGAGGCGGCGCGGACACGCGGCGCGCTGGTGGTGGGCCTGTGTCTCGGCGCCTTCGGGCTCGCTCAGGCGGGCCTGCTCGACGGAAGGCGTGCCACCACCCACTGGGCGCGGGCGGAAACCTTCGCGCGGCGCTTTCCCGAGGTGCGCGTGGATGCCGGCGCGCTGTTCGTGGACGAAGGCCAGGTGCTGACCTCCGCGGGCATAGCCGCCGGTCTTGATTGCTGCCTGCACCTCATGGCGCGGCTCTCCGGCGTCGGTGAGGCCAATCGGGTGGCGCGCCATCTGGTGGTGGCGCCGCAGCGGGCCGGCGCGCAGCCGCAAATCATCGCGCGGCCCACCATCGCCACGCCCGCCGACAAGCGCGTCACCGATCTGCTGGAAAGCCTGCGGGCCGATCCCTCGGCCACCCCGGCGCTCGACGACCTCGCAGCCCGCATGGGCATGAGCCGCCGCAGCCTCACCCGCCACATCCGCGCGCGCACCGGCAGCAGCCTCGGGGACTGGCTGAAACGGGCACGGCTGGCACAGGCGCAGGATCTGCTCGCCTCTGGCGCCCGCGGGCTCGAGGCCATCGCCCAGCGCTGCGGATTTGCGGACGCGCAGGCCCTGCGTGTCGCCTTTCGCTCAGAACTCGGAGCCACGCCGCGCCAGTGGCTGGCGCGTCAGCGACTGGATTGAGCGGGCGCCGCCCGTTCAGACGGCGCCCGCTGGTCAATACCTCAGGCGCCCTTGAGCGCCGCCTGGAGCTTTTCTTCCTGCTCCTTGGAGAGGCTGGTCTGCAGCACGGTGCCGCCGAACTGGGCCATGTCGGCCACCACCTTGTCGGCCGTCACCTTGCCCACCAGCACGCAGAGCGCCGCCTGGTTGGGGCCGAGGGCCGAGCTCGCCTGCTTGATGAAGTCGTCATTGATGCCGACATCGGTGAACTTGCCGGCGAGCGCGCCGGCGCCGGCACCGATGGCCATGCCGAGCAGCGGGTTGAGGAAGAGAAGGCCGACGAGCCCGCCCCACAGGCCGCCGGAAGCTGCGCCCGCGACGGTGGTGTTGATGAGCTGGTGCAGCTTGATGGAGCCGTCTTCCTGGCGCACCGCCACCACGGCATCGCCCAGCTCGATGAGATATTCCTTCTGGAGCTTGAGCAGCTCCTGCCGCGCGGCCTCCGCCTTGGCCTCGGAATCATAGGCGATGATGATGAGGTCGGCCATCTTGGTCTCCAGCTCCCGTGTGCGGGCATCGCATCGCGCCCGCGCCCCTCTCTACAGGCCAAGTCGTGCCGATGCGCAACCCCTCGGAGGTGCGGCACGCCTCGAAAAGCTGCAGCGCCCGTCGCACCGCTGTCATCATGGATCGCTGCATCACCGGCGGGATTCACCGGGGCCTGAAGCGCGAGCTGTTGCAGCAGAAGGATCAGGATGCGCGCGCCGCATGGGGATGGGCGGCTGCGATTCCGGCTACGAGTCGCCGCGTGGGTTGGTGGAATGGCAGAGCTGGAATTTGGGAACGCCGGAGCGCTCGAAGCCACCTTCCGAAATCTCCCGCACCGGCAAGGCATCGCTTCGGGAAACGATCACGGCGGCGACCGTATCCCCGCGCCCCGCGCCCGGCCCATGGCCGGCGCCACCGCGGATACCCCCACACCCCCCGGAACCTACTGGACCGGAGAATTCAGTGTTTGTAGGGGTTTTCGGAGTTTTTGGGACCTACCCGGAAGGGTAAATGGTGCCAGGAGAGGACTCGAATTAATTCATTATCATTTTGATTTGAATGTATAAATTTTAGTGTGGATAATGTCGACGCCTACGAATATGCCTACGCGATAGGTTGCAGAAGGGGTTCGATGCCTCTTTTGAAAGATTCTTGCGCAAATTTGCCCTCGCGCGCACGAGAGTACTAGGGGCCCGAAGCCCCCTCCCCTTAGCCCTTCTCAGCCTTCGCCGCCGCCTTCTCGCCCTGTAGGCGCAAGATGACTTCGACCTGCTGCACCGCGATGGCCAGTTCGTAGTCGTCCAGATTGTTCACGGCCGACACCATGCGGTCGATCAGCTTCGAGCGCTCCGTCGGTTCGGGCAGGTCTTCAGGCTCGCGCTTCACCCCGAGCAGCGCATCGGGTGTCGTGCCCAGCGCCTTCGATATCTTCACCAGCGTCGCCAAGTCCGGCTCCCTCGCCCCGCTCACATAATGGAAGTAGCGACGCTCGTTCAGGCCGGCCCGGCGGGCGGCTTCGGCGTTGGAGAGATTGAGCGCCGCGGCACGGGCTCGAAGATTGGCTGCGAAGAGATCCATGAGAACAAAATGTTCATGGCACCCCTTGTGCCGTCTACGAACAAAATGTATATTAATAGTTGTCCATTATGTGCACAAGCGCAACCATGAAACTCTCAGCCAATTTCCATAATGCGACGTTCGCCGCTGTCATTCTCGCCGCTCTCGGTCCGGCGCCCGCCATGGCGCAGCTCGGCCTCGACGTGATGCCCGATGAGGTTGGGCAGGGGCAGAAGACCGGCAGGCCTCTGCGCAGCATCATTCTCCAGGTACGGGACGACGCACTCTATGATCGCCTCAACGCCCAGCTGACCCAGGTGGAGGAGGAAACGGCGAACGCCTTCCGGATGGCGGAGCGGGACAAGGCGGGCGCTGCGAAACAGGACGTCTCGCGCCACGAGCAGGAACTGGTAGCTCAGGACATGGAGCGCGCTCGCCTCGCCCAGGAAGAGCGGGACAGGCGATCCCGTGAAGAGGCCGACAGGCAGCAGGCTGCGCGGGCGGCGGCGGAAGCCGAGCGCTTGGAGGTGACCCGTTCGCTGAACCGCCTGCGCAAGGCTGCTGCCGCCTCATCAATGGCGCCGGCATCCAACGCCTCTAGCTCGGTGCCCGCATCAGACGACTGCCAGCAGGGCCGCACGTGCCGGGTCATCGAGGTCACGCTGTTCTGCCGGACGCCGCAGCAGATGGCCGCGATCCTTTCGCAGCGACCGGGGCCTGCCCGACGGCAGATGCTCACGGCCTTCACGGCCTCGGGCGACTGTCGGAAGGTCGGCCCCGGCGCGACGCTGGCCTGGACGGCACCCATCGCAAAGATCCAGCCGCAGGGCGAGGCCGAAGCCGAACTCGTGCCGGGCGCCCTCCAGGTAACGGAGCTGCGCACCTCATCGATGCCGCCGTTGGTGCCCTCGGTGACGGTATCACTCGCCGAATCGACCACAAAGATGTCGTTGCCGGCTCCGCCATCCATCGAGTCGTTGCCAGTGCCTCCGTCGAGCACGTCGTCACCACCGGCACCGATCAATGTGTCGTTGCCCGCTCCGCCTTCCAGTCGGTTTCCGAAACGATCGCCGTCAAGAGTGTCGGCAAAGGCGGACCCCCGAAGGCCCTCAACCAGGGGCCAGTAGATCCACGTGTCACCAGACTGAACGGGTTTCCAAAGCTTGTCACCGACGGCGTCACCCGTCAGCGTGACACCGCCGTCCAGTGAGGCGTTGACCCCGGCGGAAGACAGCTCATAGGAGACGACGTCGAAGCCATCCTGGCCGTTAAAGGTGTCGGCTCCGCTTCCGGCAAGGAACACATCATCGCCGTCACCGCCGTTGAGGACGTTGGTCCCTGCTCCTCCCTTCAGGATATCGGATCCATTGCCGCCATTGATGGTGTCGTCGCCATCACCGCCGTCGAGGAAGTCGTCGCCTCCCCCGCCGTTGATCGTGTCGTTGCCGCCCAGACCATAGGCCATGTCGGCCCCGTCCCCGAGGTTGAGGACATTGGCGATGCCCGAACCCCAAACGCGATCGTTACCGTTACCGGTAGTAATGTTCTCGACATTCCTGATCGTATCGGCGGCACCGAAGCCATCGATCGCCCTCTCCGCGGCGATCAGCAGCCCACCCCCGATATCCTGGGCTGCGCCGGACAAGTTCACCGTGAGTGCACCGGTCCCGCCATCGGCGGAATAGTCCACGGTGTCGATGCCATTGCCGCCGTCCAAGGTATCCGCACCAGCTCCGCCTGAGAGCTTGTCGTCGCCGTCGCCGCCAAACAGCTCATTCACCGCACTGTTGCCAACGATGGTATTGGCAAGAGCATTGCCCGAACCATTGACCGCCTGAGTGCCAAGCAGAGTCAGGTTTTCGATGTTTGCACCCAGCGCCCACGAGAACGAGCTGCGAACCTCATCGGTTCCCCCCGCAGCCGAGGTCTCGGTAACCACGTCGCCGGCCTGGTCAACGACGTAGATATCATTCCCGTCGCCTCCATCCATGGTATCGGCGCCCGCGCCACCTACGAGCGTGTCACTGCCGCCGTAGCCATAGAGCGTGTCGTTGCCATCGCCGCCCTCGATAAGGTTGTCGTAGCGGTCGCCGCCCAGCGTGTCGGCGAACGATGACCCGCGGAGTCCTTCAACAAAGGCCGTGTAGTAGACGACCCCGTCGATGATCACCTGGTTCGAGAGATTGTCGCCTTGGGCGTCTCCCAGCGGCCCAAGCGCCCCGCTGATGGCAATCCGAACGCCCGCCGTCGAGTTCTCGTACGACATGATGTCGTAGCCATCCTCGCCGCGGACATTGTCAGAGCCTGCGCCACCGATGAACACGTCATCCCCGGCTCCGCCATTCAGCGTGTTGCTTCCGGCTCCGCCGATGATGCGATCATTGCCGTCCCCACCTTCGACAGTGTCATTTCCATCGTCGCCATAAAGGATGTCGTTGCCAGCTCCACCGGTGAGGGTGTCATTGCCGCCCAGCCCGTAGGCAACGTCGTCACCATCACCCAGAGACAGCACGTTGACGACGTCGGAGCCCCAGACAGTGTCCGCCTTCGCCCCGGTCGTGACGTTTTCGAAATTGCTGAGCACGTCGGTGGCACCCGAACTGTCGCGGCCACGGCCCGCCGCGATGACTTCTCCACCCGCTGTCGTCCTCGAGGTCGAGGAGAGGTTTACGACCACGCCAGTGCTTCCGCCATCATAGGCATAGTCCAAGGTATCGGTACCGGCGCCACCATCAAGCGTATCTGCTCCGCCGCCGCCAGAGACCGTGTCATCGCCGTTGAGCGCGCTGATTGTGTTGGCGGCAGAATTGCCGCGGATCACATTGGCATTGGCATTGCCAGTACCATTGATCGCAGCCGTGCCCTGGAGAGTCAGATTTTCCAACTGAGCGGCGAGCGTCCAAGTGACCGACGAGCGGATTTCGTCGGTACCGCCGCCAGCGACTTCGGTGACCGTATCAGAGGTGCTGTCGACATAGTAAATGTCGTCACCGCCGCCTCCTGTCATGGAGTCGTTTCCGGTGCCGCCAAACAAACTGTCGTTGCCCCCCGCCCCAAAGAGCGTGTCGTTTCCCCCGAGACCTTCCAGGCGATCCGCGCTTGAACTGCCGTCGAGGGTATCGTCGAAGTTCGTCCCCCGGATACCCTCCACGTAAACGGTGACAATGCCTTGTCCGGTGTCGATCGCCGTGGCCAGCACGTCACCGACGGCGTCGCCCGTATGCACGACACCGCCATCCATGGAGACCTTTACGCCGGAAGTGGAGAACTCATAGGAGACGATATCGAAGCCTTGCTCTCCGCTAAAAGTGTCTGCTCCGGCTCCGCCGATGAAGATGTCATCTCCGTCCCCGCCGCGGAGGATATTCGTGCCTGCACCGCCGCGGATCGTGTCGTTGCCGTCACCACCGATAATGGTGTCATTCCCATCACCGCCATCGATGTCGTCATTGCCCCCTTCGCCTCTGATGGTGTCGTTGCCGCCAAGGCCAAAGGCGACGTCCGCCCCATCACCCAGCTCGATCGTGTTGTTGCCGTCACTGCCCCAAACCCGGTCCGCGCCAGCGCCAGTGTACACGTCTTCGATGCTGACCAGGGTGTCGAGGTCCCCATAGGTGTCCAATGCCTTGTTGGAGGCGATTGACTGGGCGTTTCCATAGGTCTTGGTGGCAGAGGAGAGATTAACGACCGCTCCCTTGCCACCGCTTTCAAGCGAGTAGTCAAGGACGTCGGTTCCCGCGCCCCCATCGATGGTGTCTGCCCCGGCATCACCACGTAGCTCGTCGTCGCCATTCTCGCCCAGGACCGTATCGTTACCCGCTCCGCCAGCGATCTGGTCCTTGCCGTCGCCGCCCGCAAGCGTATTGTTGGCGGCGTTTCCAGCAATGCGATTGTTCAGGGCATTCCCCGTTCCGTTGAGCGCTTCGTCGAGGATATTGCCAAGCGTGTCGAAGCCCTTCCCAAGAAGTGTCAGACGATCAATATCGGCGCCCAGCGTCCAGGACACCGTCGAACGCACTTCATCTCCCGTATCCAGGTTCGTCGTCTCGGCAGCAACATCGGCGACATTATCTACATAGTAAATGTCATTGCCCTGCCCGCCATCCATATTGTCGAC
>JAYSCE010000114.1:0-10074 GCA_041915035.1 Xanthobacter sp. | reverse complement strand
CGTTCACCCAGGCCGAGCGCGTCGCGGTGGCGGTGGCGGTGCTGGCCGCGGCGACGCTGCCGTTCCTCCTCGGGAATTATGCCCTCACGGTGGGCGCGGAAATCCTTATCTACGTGCTGTTCGCGGCGAGCCTCCATTTCATGATGACGGTAGGCGGCCTCGCCTCCTTCGGCCACGCCGCCTATTTCGGCCTGGGCGCCTATGGCGCTGCCTTCCTGGTGAAATACATGGGCGCGCCCATGGAGGCGGCGCTCATCGTCGGCCCGCTGCTGGGGCTTGCCGGGGCGGTGGTGTTCGGCTGGTTCTGCGTGCGGCTCTCGGGCGTCTATTTCGCCATGCTGACGCTGGCCTTCGCGCAGATCGCCTGGTCCATCGCCTTCCAGTGGGTGGACGTGACGGGCGGCGACAACGGCCTGCTCGGCATCTGGCCGGCGACGTGGGCGTCGCGTCCCGCCGGTTTCTTCTGGCTGGCGCTCGGCATCGCGGTGGTGGGCGTCGGCCTGCTCAGGATGCTCGTGTTCTCGCCGTTCGGCTATGGACTTCGGGCGGTGCGCGACAGCGCGCTGCGTTCCGAGGCCATCGGCCTCAACCGGCAGCGGATGCAGTGGGCGGCCTTCATCGTCGCCGGCACCTTCGCGGGGCTGGCCGGGGCGATGTTTGCCTTCCTGAAAGGCTCGGTCTTTCCCGACTACATGGCCATTCCCACCTCGGTGGACGGCCTCGTGATGGTGCTGCTCGGCGGTGTCGAGACGGTCTCTGGCGCGGTGGTGGGCGCGGTGCTCTACAAGGCGCTGGCCATCTGGCTGATGAGCCAGACCGACCTCTCCAAGCTGGTGCTGGGCGGCGTCATCGTCGTCATCGTGCTCGCGTTCCCCAAGGGGGTCGTGGGCTTCATCGAGGACCTGCGCCATCGCTGGCCCCGAAAGGGCAAAGGCGCGCCGGTTGGCGCCACCAAGGCGGAGGCCGCGTGATGAGCCCGCTGCTCGAAGTCAAAGACCTGATGAAGTCCTATGGCGGCGTCCATGCCGTGCGGGGCGTGTCCTTCACGGTGGAGGCGGGCCAGATGCTCGCCCTCATCGGCCCCAACGGGGCCGGCAAGAGCACCTGCTTCAACATGCTCAACGGGCAGATTCCGCCCGATGCCGGCACGGTGCGCATCGAGGGGAAGGACATCAAGGGTCTACCGCCGCGCGCCGTGTGGCGGCTCGGCGTCGGCCGCACCTTCCAGATCACCGCGACCTTCGCCTCCATGACGGTGCGCGAGAATGTGCAGGTGGCGCTCCTGTCCTTCCACGGGCTTATCTCCCGCGTGTTCGGCTTCGCCGGTGCGGCCTGCCGGGGGGAGGCGGATGCGCTGCTCGCCCTCGTCGGTCTCACCACCCAGGCGGAGCGGCCGTGTGGGGAACTCGCCTATGGCGACCTCAAGCGGCTGGAACTGGCCGTGGCGCTCGCCAATGAGCCGCGCCTCCTGCTGATGGACGAGCCCACCGCCGGCATGGCGCCGCGCGAACGGGTGGAACTGATGCGCCTCACTGCCGAGATCGCCCGCGCCAAGGGCATCGGCGTGCTCTTCACCGAGCACGACATGGATGTGGTCTTCGAGCACGCCGACGAAGTGATGGTGCTCAACCGCGGCCAGCTCATCGCCCGCGGCACCCCGGCGGAGGTGCGGCGCGACCCGCAGGTACGCGCCATCTATCTCGGCGAAGGGCTGCTCTACGACGCACGGCACCGCGAGGGGACTGCGGCATGAAACTTCAGGTCTCGAACCTCAACAGCCACTATGGCCCCGCCCACATCCTCTACGACGTGGGCCTCGAGATCGGTGCCGGCGAGGTGGTGGCGCTGCTTGGTCGCAACGGGGCGGGCAAGAGCACGACCTTCCGTTCCATCGTCGGTCTCGTTCCCCAGCGCGAGGGCACGGTGATGTTCGACGGCGCCGACGTCTCGCGCCTGCCGACCTACGAGATCGTGCGGCGCGGCCTCGGCTATGTGCCGGAGGACCGGCGCATCTTCAGCCATCTGACGGTGGAGGAGAATTTCGAGGTAGGCCGGCAGGCGCCGCGCCCGGGCGTCGCCACCTGGACGCCGGACATGCTCTACAAGCTCTTCCCGAACCTCGGCGAGATGCGCAAGCGCCCCGGCGGGCAGATGAGCGGCGGCGAGCAGCAGATGCTCACCATCGGCCGAACCCTGATGGGCAACCCCTCCCTCGTGCTGCTGGACGAGCCCTCCGAGGGCCTCGCGCCCAAGATCGTGGAACAGATGGCGGACGCCATCCTCGCCATGAAGGCCGAGGGGCTCTCGGTGGTCATCTCCGAGCAGAATTTGCACTTCGCCAAGCTGATCTCGGATCGCGCCTACATCATCGAGAAGGGGCGCATCCGTTTCTCCGGCACCATCGCGGATCTGGAAGCCAATCCGGAAATCCGCGACGCCTATCTGGCAGTCTGAGCCATGGCGTCGGAGCCCAAGGCCCTGCGGGCGCCCCGCGCGCCCCGGAAGACGGCAACGCCCGAGGCGGCCACAGCCGCGCCGGAGAAGGCTGCGCCGTCCAAAGCCACCCCTCCCATGCAGGTGCGCCGCCCCGTGCGCCGCGCGCGGGCGAATACGCCCTATGTGCTTGACGAGCAGGTGGGCTTCATCCTGCGGCAGGTGGGCCAGCGCCATGCCGCCATCTTCGCCGCGCGCATCGGCGACGACCTGACCATGACGCAATGGGCGGCCCTGTCGAAGCTCGCCGAGACCGGTCCCTGCTCGCAGAACCTCCTCGGGCGATTGACCGCCATGGATGCCGCCACCATCAAGGGCGTCGTGGACCGGCTCGTGCGCCGCGGCTTCGTGGAGACGCGTCCGGACACCGAGGATGGCCGCCTGCTGGTGGTGGTGCTGACCCCCGCCGGTGAGGAGGCCGTGACGCGCGCCAGCGTGAACGCCTTCGCCATCACCGAGGAAACGCTCGCGCCGCTGGATGCCGCCGAGCGGGCGATGCTGCTGAAGCTGCTGGACCGGCTGCGCTAGCCCCGCATCGATCTTCCCGAGAAGAAGGGATTCGCGCCGCGTGCCGCGTGCCGCTGGACGCGCGGACGGCTGCGCGCGACCTTCCCAATGGTAAAATGCGCGCTTCTGTCGCAGCGCATCAACGTCAGCCAAGCCATTGGCCGAACACCTGCCAACCTCTTGTTTCGCGCGCGAAATCAGGCGCGCGGCCGAGAAATTGATAGATTGAAGCTATCGATATCGCAGAACTTATCTATTTCACTTATGGCATCGAGCCCCATATGTTGCACTGCGATGGCTCCGGCCCGTCGCAGCGCAAACACCCCATCGAGGAATTGCCATGTCGCTCGTCAATACTAAGATCAAGCCTTTCACGACGCAGGCTTTCAAAGACGGCAAGTTCATCCAGGTTTCGGACACCGATCTCGCCGGCAAGTGGGCCGTCTTCTTCTTCTATCCGGCCGACTTCACCTTCGTCTGCCCGACCGAGCTGGGCGATCTGGCCGATCACTATGGCGAGTTCCAGAAGCTCGGCGTCGAGATCTACTCGGTCTCCACCGACACCCACTTCACCCACAAGGCGTGGCACGATTCCTCCGAGACCATCGGCAAGGTGAAGTACACCATGCTCGGCGACCCGGCGGGCGTCATCACCAACAACTTCGGCGTGATGCGCGAAGGCCAGGGCCTCGCCGACCGCGGCACCTTCGTGGTGGACCCGAACGGCATCATCCAGGCCGTTGAAGTCACCGCCGAGGGCATCGGCCGTGACGCCGCCGACCTGTTGCGGAAGATCAAGGCTGCCCAGTACGTCGCCTCCCATCCTGGTGAGGTCTGCCCTGCCAAGTGGCAGGAAGGCGAGAAGACGCTGGCGCCCTCCCTCGATCTCGTCGGCAAGATCTGAGGTTTTCAACCCCGATCCGGCCTTGAGGCGTTTGCCTTGAGGCCCCACCGGCTCCCGAAAGGGAGGCGCCCCGACCGTCCGCCGCAGCCCCAGGCCAGCGGCGGACGTGGCCCTTTTGTACCCCGCCGGCTCATGGATCCGGCGCGTTTTTCTGCTGGAGGATTGCGATGCTCGATGCTGCCATGAAGACCCAGCTCAAGGCTTATCTGGAGCGCGTGGTCCGTCCCGTCGAAATCACCGCCGCGGTGGATGGCGGGCCGAAGTCGCAGGAAATGAGCGCGCTTCTGGCCGACATCGCCGAACTCTCCGACAAGATCACCGTGCGGGAGCACCAGGAGCCGGGCGCGCGCGTGCCGTCTTTCTCCCTGTCGAGCCCCGGCCAGGACATTTCCCTCACCTTCGCCGGCCTGCCCATGGGCCACGAATTCACCTCTCTCGTGCTGGCGCTGCTGCAGGTAGGCGGCTATCCGCCCAAGGTGGAGGAAGCGGTGATCGAGCAGGTGAAGGCGCTCGACGGCGACTTCGTGTTCGAGACCTATTTCTCCCAATCGTGCCAGAACTGCCCGGACGTGGTGCAGGCCCTGAACCTCATGGCCGTGCTGAACCCCCGCGTGAAGCATGTGGCCATCGACGGCGCCCTGTTCCAGGCCGAGGTGGATGCGCGGCAGGTGATGAGCGTGCCCACCGTCTATCTCAACGGCGAGGTCTTCGGACAGGGCCGCATGGGCATTGAGGAAATCGTCGCCAAGCTCGACACCGGCTCGGCCGCCCGCGATGCCAAGCGCATGGGCGAGATGAACCGCTTCGACGTGCTGGTGGTGGGCGGTGGCCCGGCCGGTGCCACGGCCGCCATCTACGCCGCCCGCAAGGGCATCCGGACCGGCGTCGCCGCCGAGCGCTTCGGCGGGCAGGTGCTGGACACCATGGCCATCGAGAACTTCATCTCCGTTCCCTACACCGAGGGGCCGAAGCTCGCCGCCGCGCTGGAGCAGCACGTGCGCGAGTACGAGGTGGAGATCCTGAACCTCCAGCGCGCCGTCAAGCTCGTTCCCGGCAAGGACGTGGTCGAGGTGGAATTCGCCAACGGCGCCAGCCTGCGCTCGCGCACCGTCATCCTCGCGACCGGCGCCCGCTGGCGGCAGATGAACGTGCCCGGCGAGGACGCCTATCGCAACAAGGGCGTGGCCTACTGCCCCCATTGCGACGGCCCGCTGTTCAAGGGCAGGCGCGTGGCGGTGATCGGCGGCGGCAATTCCGGCGTCGAGGCCGCCATCGACCTGGCCGGCATCGTCGCCCACGTCACGCTGATCGAGTTCGACAGCGCGCTGCGCGCCGACGAGGTGCTCCAGCGCAAGCTCAAGAGCCTCGCAAACGTCACCATCCTGACCTCCGCCCGCACCACCGAGGTGCTGGGTGACGGCCAGAAGGTGAGCGGCCTCACCTATGAGAACCGCAACACCGGCGACATCCACAAGGTGGAGCTGGAAGGCATCTTCGTGCAGATCGGCCTCCTGCCCAACACCGAATGGCTCAAGGGCGTGGTGGACCTCTCTCCGCGCGGCGAGATCGTCGTGGACGCCCACGGCCAGACCTCGGTGCCCGGCGTGTTCGCGGCCGGCGACTGCACCACGGTGCCCTACAAGCAGATCGTGATCGCGCTGGGCGAAGGGGCGAAGGCCTCGCTCTCCGCCTTCGATCACCTGATCCGCACCAGCGCCCCCGCCGAGGACAAGGAGGCGGCCGTGAAGGCCGCCTGATTGGGCCGCCTGACCGGACCGGCGGCGGGGCGGGCATCATGACCCTGCGCGAGCTGCAATATCTCCTCGCCCTCGCCGACACCCGCAGCTTCCGCCGGGCGGCGGAGCTGTGCGGCGTCAGCCAGCCCACGCTCTCCACCCAGATCCGCAAGCTGGAGGAGGAACTGGGCGTGGCGCTCATCGAGCGCACACCGCGCAAGGCCATGCTCACCCCTGCCGGTCGCGACGCCGTGGAGCGGGCGCGGCGCATCCTCACCGAGGTGGACCAGCTGAAGGAGGCGGCGCGCCGCAGCCGCTTCGCCGAAGGCGGGGCGCTCAAGCTCGGCGTGTTCCCCACGCTCGGGCCCTACCTGCTGCCCCATGTGGTGCCGCTCATCCGCCAGCGGTTTCCCGAGCTGGAGCTGCTGCTGTTCGAGGAGAAGAGCGCCAACCTCATCCAGCGGCTGAACCTCGGCACGCTCGATGCCGCCTTCCTCGCGCTGCCGGTGCATGACAGCCATTTTCACAGCGAGTTCCTGTTCGAGGAGCCGTTCCTCCTCGCCGTCCCTGGCAGCCACAGCCTGGCCCAGCGCGATACGCTGGGAGTGGCGGAGCTGGCGGGGCAGAACCTGATGCTGCTGGAAGAGGGGCACTGCCTGCGCGATCAGGCGCTGGACGTGTGCCACCAGTCCGGCGCGCGGGAGAAGTCCGAGTTCCGCGCCACCAGCCTCGAGACGCTGCGCCAGATGGTGGCGGCGGGCGTCGGCATCACGCTCCTGCCCATGCTGGCAACGCGTAACCCGGTGCCGCCGGCGCAGAACATCCACCTCTTGGCCTTCTCGGATTCCCGCCCCAGCCGGCAGATCGCGCTGCTCTGGCGCAAGACCTCGGCGCTGGGGCAACTGCTGCATCAGGTTGCCGACATCTGCCGCGGCCTGCCGGATGACCTGCTGACGCTCCGCCACTGAGCGAACCCCGGCCGCGGCCGTTGGGGCAACCCGTGCCGGGAGCGTTGAAATTTCCGCGCGCTCAGCTTTCGCCGATTTTCGCGCCACTCAACCGGTGCTAGAACGCTGAAGTTCGAGCCGGCAAATCAGCCCCCGGGGGAGGGAGGTCGAAGCAGTGATCCGGCGTACCTTTGCCCTCAGGTCCGTCGCTGCCCTCCTCGTGGTCTGGGTCGGTCTCGTCGCGGTCTTCGCGATGCTGATGATCCGGAGCAACCTGTCGCGCGCCGATGCGGAAGTGGAAGCCGAGGGCGTCGCCCTGCACCGGCTCCTCTCGCAACGCGTCGCCCAGCACGACGCCCACCTCACCAGCCTCGCCGCGCTCGTGCAGGCGACCGATCCGCCGCCGGCGGAAACGATCCGGCAGGTGGCCACAGGCATCATGCGCTATTACAAGCGCATCCTCTCCATCCGGGTTCTGGAGATGACGGACGAGCAGGCCATCGAGACGGTGGTTGCCGTGCCCGTGGAGAGCGAGGGCATGCCAATGCCCGCCTTCGCGCACCTCGCGTTCGGCCAGAGGGCGGGCGAGGCGCGCTATTATGTCGATCCCGCCCATCCCGAGCATTATTTTCTCGGCAAGCGCGCCGGCAACAGCCGGCGCCTCGCCATCATTCTGGAGATCGACCCCAACGGCCTGCTGACGCCGGAGGAGCGGCTCTCCAGCGATCACATCAGCATGGGCCTCGGGCCCTATGCGCTGACCAGCCAGCCGCCCGTCACCGATCCCGGCGCCTTCGCCACGCTCGCCTTCGCCCGCCCCGCCGACAGCACCACCCAGCCGGTGAATCTTGGCATCGAGCGATCGGTCTCCTTCTACAAGGCCGTCGCCCCCGGGCCCGTCGCGGCCTTCGCGCTGGTCTCGCTGCTCGCCCTGTTCGCCGGACGCTACACGCTGATCCAGCGGCACGAGGCACGCCATTCCCAGCAGCTCGCCGCGCTGGCGGAGGAGCGCAGCCGCCTTCTGGAGCGCGAGACCCAGCTCGCCCATGCCGCGCGGGTCAATTCGCTGGGCGAACTCGCCTCCGGCATCGCCCACGAACTCACCCA
This sequence comes from Xanthobacter sp., assembly GCA_041915035.1. Lineage (GTDB taxonomy): Bacteria > Pseudomonadota > Alphaproteobacteria > Rhizobiales > Xanthobacteraceae > Xanthobacter. Next base: position 2,380 of record JAYSCE010000114.1, on the reverse strand, counting down.
GCCGCTGACGGCTCTCCTGAGCCAGAGCCAGGCGGCGTTGCGCCTGTCCGGTCCCGACGGCGACCCCGCGCGGCTCTCCGAGGCGCTCGACGCCAACGTGCGGGAGGCGCGCCGGGCCGGCGAGATCCTGCGCCGGATGCGCGACTACATCGCCCGCCGCGCCAGCGAGCGCACGCCCGTGGACATCAGCAACGTGGTGGAAGACGCGGCGACACTCGCCCGCGCCGACCTCTCTCGCCGCGGCATCACGCTGGAGCTGGACCTGGAGCGGCCCATGCCCCGCGCGAACGCGGACCCGGTGGAGCTGGAGCAGGTGCTGCACAATCTCATCCGCAATGCTGCTGACAGCCTCGAAGAGCGCGATGGATCGGACAAGCGCATCCTGATCCGCACCTTCGACGCCGGCGAGACGGTGGCGATCCGCGTCAGCGACACCGGCAAGGGCATTTCTGCGGATGTCCTGCCGCGCCTGTTCGAACCTTTCTTCACCACCAAGAGCGAGGGCATGGGGCTCGGCCTTTCCCTGTGCGCGACGCTGGTGGAGCGGGCGGGCGGCGCCATCGAGGCCGAGGCCCGGCCGGGGGAGGGGGCATCCTTCCTCATCAGCCTGCCAGCCCTTCCGGAACGCCGGCTGGCGGCGCAGTGAGCGCGCCCCGCATCTATCTCGTCGATGACGATGCCGCCGTGCGACAGGCCCTGGCGCTGCTTCTCTCGACCTACGGCATGACGGTGGAGGCCTTTGCCGATCCCGAGACGTTCCTCGCCCATGTGGACCCGGACCGCCCCGGCTGCCTGCTGCTCGACCTCAGGATGCCCATGATCTCCGGCATCCAGCTCAAGGAGAAGCTCGCCGCCCGCGGCATCGACTGGCCGGCGGTGATGATTACCGGCCACGGCGACGTCAACGCCTGCCGCCGGGCGTTCCGTGCCGGCGTGGTGGACTTCCTCACCAAGCCGGTGGACGAGCAGGTGCTGCTCGATGCCCTCGGCACCGCCGCCCGCGCCCTCGATGCGCTCATGGAACGGCGCGAGGCAGCCTCCCTGCTCGCCAGCCTCACCGAGCGCGAGCGGGAGGTGCTGGACATGGTGTGCCGCGGCTGGGCGACCAAGGAAATCGCCGCGGCCCTCAGCGTGTCCCCGCGCACCATCGACGCCCACCGGGCGAACATCGCCGAGAAGCTCGGCACATCCTCCGTGGCGGATTTCGTGCGCATGACGCTTAACGCAACGCTCAACGCCCGCGTGCTCGGTAGTTCTACCGATCCCGCCCGGTGAGCCGACGGATTCAAGGCGGCTCCAACCCTGGCCTAGACAGGCTCTGCGCCATCGCCCGGCGCAGAAGAATCCGGCCGAATGGCCGAGACCCCAGGGAAAGGGCCAAGAATGAACCGCCTCCTCCTCGCCGCCGCTGCCTCCGTCAGTTTCGTCGCGCTCGCCGGCCCCGTCGCGGCGCAGGCGCTGCAGGAGCGGAACATGCCGTTGGCCATCGCCCTCGACATCGCCCGCGAGGGTGTCGCGGCCTGCGCGGCGCAGGGCTACAACGTGTCGGTGGCGGTGGTGGACCGCGCCGGCGTCCTGAGGGCCTTCGCCCGTGCCGACAATGCCGGCCCGCACACGGTCGAAGCGGCGCGCCGCAAGGCCTTCACCTCCGCCTCCACCCGCACCCCGACCACGGTGATCGTCGAGAACGTGCAGAAAAACCCCGCCTCTGCGCAGCTCGTGGCCATCGACGGCTTCCTGGTGCTGGGTGGAGGCGTGCCGGTGAAGGTGGGCAACGAGACCATCGGTGCGGTGGGCATCGGCGGCGCCCCGGGCGGCAACCTCGACGAGGCCTGCGCGCTCGCCGCCATCGCCAAGGTCGAATCCCAGCTCAAGTGAGCGGAGCCTCCCGTCGCCGCGCGACGGGAGCCGGTTGAAAGCCTGATCCCGGATGCTTAGGTCAATGATCCTCCTGCCTGAGGGGGATGATGCCTCAAGCTCCGGGATCTGCGTTTTAAATGTCCGTCGCCTTCACGCGTGAGAACGACCTAGAAGCCACCGCCGCCGACCTGCCGGACCGGCCCATCTCGCCGCACCCGAACCTCGTGACGGCGAGCGGTCTTGCCGCGCTCGATGCGGCGCTGGCCGAGGCGCGCGCCGCTTACGGCGAGGCTCAGATGGGCGACGTGCAGGCCGACCGCATGGCCATGGCCCGCGCCACCCGAGACCTGCGCTATTACGGCGCCCGGCGGGCCACCGCTCAGCTCATCGAGACCCCGCCCCATCCCGAGACCGTCCAGTTCGGCACCACCGTGACCCTCGACCGCGAGGACGGCCGCCGCCAGACCTTCCGCATCGTCGGCGAGGACGAGGCCGATCCGAGCGCCGGCAGCATCTCCTG
>JAYSCE010000113.1:0-10079 GCA_041915035.1 Xanthobacter sp. | reverse complement strand
GGGTGGTGTTTTCGCGGCTGGTTGGGGTGCTCCCCGCCCTCCCCGCCCCCGGGGTCGGGCGCGCCCCCGCCGGGGGCCCCCCGGGGCGCCCCCGAGGCCGGGGAAAGATCATTCGTGCTGATTTAGCCGATAATCCGTAATTATTTGCGGTGATGGCCTTCCGCGCTCTACCACAGCGCTAACGAGACAAGACGAGGAAACGCCATGGCAAACGTGGCAAGCGAACGTGGCGTGAGCGCCGGGACCGTCCCGCCGACAGCCGCCCCCGCCGCCGCCTGGGGCGCCGGCTCCGGCACCAGCGCCGCCGCGCGGCTGAAGCAGCGGATGCCGACGCTGGATTATCTGGACCGCGCCGCCCGTCGCCGCATTCCCCGCTTCGCCTACGACTTCCTCGAAGGCGGCACCGGCGCCGATGTGGGCATCGCCGAGAACCGCGCGGCGCTGGATGCCGTGAAGCTGGTGCCGCGCTATGGCGCCCCCGGCCCGGTGGAGTGCGGCGTCGATCTCTTCGGCACCCGCTACAGCGCGCCCATCGGTATCTCGCCGGTAGGCGTCGACGGGCTCGTCTGGCCGGGCGCCACCAAGCTTCTCGCCAAGGCGGCGGCGAAGGCGCGCATTCCCTATGTGGTCGGCACGCTCGCCAGCGCCTCCATCGAGGAGGTGGCGGCGCTCGCCGGCGACTGCACCTGGTTCCAGCTTTATGGCCTGCCGGGGCGCGATCATCTCGTCACGCTCGATCTGGTGCGCCGGGCAGATGCCGCCGGTGCCCGCGCGCTTGTGGCAACACTCGACGCGCCCGTGCGCTCCAAGCGCCCCCGCGATCTCAACAACGGTCTCGTCGTGCCCTTCCGCACCACGGCCCGCACCGTGCGCGACGTGGCCCTTGCCTGGCCATGGGCGCTGGCGCTGGCGAAGGCCGGCACGCCGCAGTTCGCCAACATGGCGCCCTATGTGGCGGCGCCCGCGACCCTGCCGAAGACCGCCGGCTTCGTGCAGAGCGAGATCAAGGGCACGTTTTCCTGGGAGGCAGTGAAGCGCCTGCGCGATGCCTGGCCGCGCGCGCTGGTGATGAAGGGCATCCTGCACCCCGCCGATGCGGAGATGGCGATTTCCATCGGGGTGGACGGCATCCTCGTTTCCAACCATGGCGGCCGCCAGCTCGATGCCGCGCCCGCCGCCATCGACGTGCTGCCGGCCATTGCAGCCGCGGTGGGGACGCGGGCGACCGTCCTTTACGACAGCGGCATCCGCTCGGGCCTCGATGTGGCCCGCGCGCTGGCGCTGGGCGCGACCAGCACCTTCTGCGGCCGCGCCTTCCTCATCGGGCTCGCCGGCCTCGGCGATGGCGGCGCGGACTATGTGGCGGAGATGCTCACCGAGGAAGTGCAGGTGGCCATGGGCCAGCTCGGCGTGCGCGACCTCGCCGCGCTCAAGGGCGTGGAGCGGCGGCACGCGGCCGCCTTCGCGTTCCAGCCGTGACGGTCCACCCCGACGCCGCCGTCCTCGATCGCCTCCGTCAGGCGGTCGGTCCGGCGGGCGTGCTGGAAAGCCCGGCCGACACCGAGCCCTTCTGCACGTCCTTCGGCGCCACCTTTCGCGGCGCGGCGGCCCTCGTTCTGCGTCCGGCCTCCACGCAGGAGGTGGCGGAGGTGGTGCGCCTCTGCGCCGAGGCGCGCATGCCCATCGTGCCGCAGGCCGGCAATACCGGCCTTGCCGGTGGCGCGCAGCCCGATGGCTCGGGCACTGCTGTCATCCTGAGCGTCGATCGCATGCGCAAGGTGCGGGCGGTGGACGTTGCCAATGACACCCTGACGGTCGAAGCCGGCGTGACGCTGGCCGAGGTGCAGGCCGAGGCGGAGCGGGTGGACCGGCTGTTCCCGCTCACCCTCGCCTCGGAAGGCTCCTGCCGCATCGGCGGCAACCTCGCCACCAATGCGGGCGGCACGCAGGTTCTGCGCTACGGCAACATGCGGGTGCTTACCCTTGGGCTGGAGGTGGTATTGCCCGACGGGCGCATCTGGGACGGCCTGCGCGGCCTTCGGAAAGACAATGCGGGCTACGACCTGAAGCAGCTGTTCATCGGCTCGGAAGGCACGCTCGGCATCATCACCGCGGCCGTGCTGCGGCTGTTTCCGCGCCCGCGCGCCACGGCGACCGCGATGGCCGCCATCCCCGATCCGGCGGCGGCCATCGCGCTGCTGGGACGCGCGAAAGCGCGGCTGGGGGACAGCCTCTCCGCCTTCGAGCTGATGCGCGCGCCGAGCCTCACTCACGCTATCGCCGCCGTGCCGGGCCTCGTCGCGCCCTTCGCCGAGGTGCACCCGTGGGTGTTGCTGGTGGAGGCCAGCGCGCAGGAGGGCGGTGACAGCCTCACGGCAGGGCTGGAAGCGCTGCTCGGCGAGGGGTTGGAGGATGGGCTTGTCCTTGATGCCGTCATCGCCGCCTCCGGCGCGCAGCGGCGCAATCTCTGGGCGCTGCGGGAGGCGCAGGCGGAGGCGCAAGCCAACGCCGGAAAAGGCGTGAAGCACGACATCAGCGTGCCCGTCTCCGCTATCCCCGCCTTCGTCGAACGGGCCGATGCGGCGCTGGACGCGCGCTTTCCCGGCATCCTGCCCTTCACCTTCGGCCATGTGGGCGACGGCAATCTCCACTACAATCCGGTGATGCCGGCCGACTGGACCGAGGAGATGCGCCGGGCGCGTGCTGGCGAGATCAACCGCATCGTCCATGACGTGGTGGCGGATTTTGGCGGCTCGATCAGCGCGGAGCACGGCCTCGGCCAATTGCGCGTCGCGGAGGCCGAGCACTACAAGTCCGCCGTGGAACTGGATTTGATGTACGCCGTGAAGGCGGCGCTGGATCCTCACGGGCTCATGAATCCCGGCAAGGTGCTGCGGGCGCGCTGAGGCTCAGATCGCGGCCGCGATGGCGCGAACGGCCGCCTCTTCGTCCGGCGTGAGGGGCCGGCCGGCGAAGGCCTCAACCACCTGCCCCATGGCGGCGCAGGCGAGCACCGCCGCATCGACCCCGGCGGGCGCGGGTGGGCCATCGGTGAGCGTGCCTAGTTCCTCCAGCTCGATGATCTCGGCAGCGATTTCGGCTGCCTGCACGTCAGCGCGCAGCTTTGCCGTGCGTGCGTCCGGCGCGGGGCTGGGCCCGGTCTTCAGGCGGCGACGCACGGCGCGCAGCGCCTTCACCACCTCGCTATGCCACGCCGCCACGCGCGCCCGCGCCGTGGCGATCTCGGCGGCGCTGATCTCGCGCCGCAGGATGGCCCCTCGCCAGGCGGCGAAAAGGAGGATGTTGACGTCGATCCCGGCGCTTTCCTGCAAAGCGAGACAGGCGGGCGGCACGCCGTCGCGGCCATAGAGGGCAAGGGCGAAGTCCTTCAGCGTGGGGGTCTCGTCCGCCATGGTCGCGCCCTTTCTCGTCGGCGTGAAAGCCTTAAGGGAGGGGCGCGGGCGGCGCAATTCATCCGCATTGCCGCGCCCGCGGAAGGCTGCTTCACTCTGCCGGAACGGAGGCGCGCCCATGCCCGGTAACGAGATTCTCCCGAAGACCTTCGTGCTCGTCCACGGCGCGTGGCACGGCGGCTGGTGCTGGCGCGACGTCGCGGACCTGCTGCGGGCGCACGGCCATCGCGTGTTCGCGCCGACCCTCACCGGCCTCGGCGAGCGGCGGCATCTCCTCGGTCCCGACATCAGCCTTGCGACCTTCGTCGCCGACGTGGCCGGGGTGATCGAGGCGGAGGAGTTGTCCGGCATCATTCTCGTCGGCCACAGCCATGGCGGCGCGGTCATCAGCGGGGTGGCGGACACCATGCCGGAGCGTATCCGCGCCCTCGTCTATCTCGATGCCACCATCCTCCAGAACGGCGAGAGCGCCTTCGGTGTGCTGCCGGCGGAGGTGGTGGCGGAGCGGCGGCGCAAGGTGGCGGAAGCGGGTGGCATCGCCATGCCGGTGCCGGAGGTGACGGCCTTCGGCATCCCCGTCGACCATCCCCGCGCCGACTGGGTGCGCCGTCGCCTCACGCCCCACCCGGTGGGCTCCTACGAGAGCCCGCTCGCGCTGACCAACCCGGTCGGCAACGGAGTGCCCTGCACCTACATTTCCTGCACGGACCCGCTCTATCTGCCCATGGAGCCTGCGCGGGCCTATGCGCGGCAGGCCGGCTGGACCTTCATCGAGATGCCCACCGGCCACGACGCCATTGTGCTGGAGCCGGAGGCGATTGCGGAATTGCTGGAAGGGCTCGGCTGAGGCCTCAGTATTTCAGCTTGGCGTAATAGGACGTCGCCGCCGCCGCCCGTGCCTCGCCCAAGGTGCGGATGCCGCGTGCGCGGAGCAGAGGCAGCAGCTTCAGGAAGATTTCCGCCGTCACCAGCGCATCCCCTAGCGCCGTGTGGCGGCCGGAGACGGTGACGCCGAGGCGGCCGGCGATGGCTTCCATGCTGTGGCTCTCCTCGCCCGGATGGGCGAGGCCGGCGAGGAGCAGGGTGTCTAGCACCGGCTGGTCGAAGGCGACGCCGCTCGCGGCTTCCTTCAGCGTGAGGAAGCGCATGTCGAAGGCGACGTTGTGGCCCACGAGGACGGTCTCGGCCGCGAAGGCGTGGAAGGCGGGCAGCACTTCACCGATGCGCGGCTTGCCGCGCACCATCTCCGGCCGGATGCCATGCACCGCGATGCCCGCCTCGGGGATGGAGCGGCCGGGATCGACCAACTGGTCGAAGCATTCGCTGCCGAGGATGCGGCCGTTGACGATACGGGTGGCGCCGATCTGGATGATCTCGTCGCCGCCGGCCGGGTCGAGGCCGGTGGTCTCGGTGTCGAACACCGTATAGGCAAGGTCGCTCAAGGCGCGGTCGTCGCTGGCGTGGCTGCCGGCGCTGGCGGCGAAGAGATCGAAATCGAAATAGGCCGGCCGGCTCTCCGCCGGGGCCTGCGCCTCGGCATGGCCCTCGGAAGCTGCAGGAAGGAGGAAGCGGAAGCAGGCGCCGGTGCCGGTGCGTGCGCGCTCCAGCCAGAGTTCCCCACCGTGCCGCTCTACCACGTCGCGGACGCAGAGTTGGGAGGCACCCATGGGCGTGCTCTGCCAGCCTGTGCCGCCCGCCGCCGCATGAGCATCGGCGAAGGCAAGGTCGAGATGCACCCGCCCGCCGGCCGGCGACAGCCGCAGGGCGAAGGCGGGATCGGCCCCGCCCTCGGCCTCCGCCACGCGGGCGGCGAGGAAGGCGAGCGCGCCGATGAGGGCGAAGCTGTCCACGCTCAGCCAGATGGTCGCGTCCACATCGTCCGTCGCGACGGAATGGCCGGTGTCGGCGGAGATGCGGCGGGCGGCGGCGGCGGCAAGGTCGGCACCCAGCATGTCCTGCAAGGGCCAGCGGGCGCTCGTAGCGCTTGTGGCCTCGGCGGCAAGCGAGAGGCGCGTGCCGAGGCCCGTCACCTCGTCGCGCACCACCGCCTGGAACCGCTCGCGGTCGGGCGCGTCGAGGTCGGGATAGTCCAGCATGTCGAGGGCCGCCTGCATGGCGGCGAGCGAGGCGCGGGCGGATTCGTTGAGGTCGACAAGGGTGCGGTCCTGGCGGGCGCGGGCTTCGTATTCGTCGGTGATGTCGTCGAGCAGCAGCACGAAACCCGTCACCGCGCCCCCCGCCTCGGCCCGCACCGGGGCGAGCAGCACCCGCACCAGATGGCCCAGCGGCGCGGTGGTGACGAAGCGGGCGGAGGGCCGCGCCTCGCCGCGGCCCATCAGCCGCTCCACCGTCTCGCGCGCATGGTCCATCAGCGCGCGGTCGATGACGGTGTGGATGGAGCGGCCGAGGCCGATGGGATCGGCGCTGACTCCTTCACCCGTCCCCGACGTGCGGAACAGGCGGCGGAAGAGGGTGCGGGCGCGGGCGTTGTAGAGGAGGATGCGGCCTTCGAGGTTCAGCACCACCACGGACTGCTCCAGCTCTGCCATCAGGGCGGCGAGCTGGTCGCGCTGGAAGGCGACGTCGCGGCTCGCCTCGGCGACGAGCCGGGCCATGTCGTCCTGAAGCGTGCGGCGCTGGGCGGCGAGATCGTTCACCGCCTCGGCGAGCGCCTTGAGGCCGGCTGGGCCGGAGGCGGGGACTGGAGGCGCCTTAGGGTCGCCCGCCAGAACGCGCGCTGCATCGGCGAGCCGGGCGGGTGCCTCAACTTGAGCAGTGTAGAACCGCCGCGCGAGGACTCCGGCGCCAGCGGAGAACAGCACCCACCACAGCACCAGAACCATGCCGTGGCTCTCGGCCACCGGGGCCAGAGCGCCCAGAAGCGCGGTCCGCCCTGCGCCATCCAGCGCCATCAGCAGGAAGCCGGCGCCCAGCACCAGCCACAGCGCAAGGGCGAGCCCCGGCAGCAGCATGGCCAGAACAGCGCCCGTCCCCCGCGGCAAGCTCATGCAGGAAGGCTCCCCGCGGGCGGCTCGGCCAGCATGTCCTTCACCTTCTGCATCAGCTCGCGGGTGGAGAAGGGCTTGGTGACATAGGCATCCGCCCCCGCCCCGACGCCGCGGGCCATGTCGGTCTCGCGGCCCTTGGCGGTGAGCATGACGATGCGGGTCGAGCGCACCTCGGCATCCGCGCGCACCGCCTCGCACACGTCGAAGCCGCTCATGCCGGGCATGGTGGCGTCCAGCAGCACGAGGCGCGGATGCTCGCGGCGGATGGTCTCCAGCGCCTCGCGTCCGTCGCGCGCCACCAGCACAGCGAAGCCCTCGCGCTTCATCATGAATTCCAGCGAGACGACGATGTTGGGCTCGTCATCGGCAATGAGCACCTTGGCCCCCTGGGGGCAGGGCGCGGGCGTCGGGCCCGTCTCCACTGCGATCTCCCTGTCCATGGCGTTTCCTCCTCACATTGTGTCTTCGGCTTCTGCCGAGGTTTTTTCTGTTAAGGCGTCTGCTCCCCGGGGCCGGAGCGGGAGCCGGAAGGCGAAGCATGCGCCTTTCCCCTCCTTCTGATCCAGCCAGATCTTTCCGCCGAAATGATCCACGATCCGACGGCTGATCGGAAGCCCGAGCCCGGTGCCGGGCGGGCGGCTCAGGGCGTCGCCGCCCTGGCGGAACTTTTCGAAGATGGTGTCGCGGTCGGCGGGCGGTACGCCGGGGCCGTTGTCCTCCACCTGCACTTCGAGGCCATCGGCCTCGGGGATGAGCCGCACGTCGATGCGCCCGCTCTGCACCGGCACGAATTTCGCGGCGTTGGAGATGAGGTTCAGCATCACCTGCGTGAGGCGGTCGGGATCGGCCTTGAGGAGCGGCACCGCGTCGGGGGCGGTGAGCACGATCTCGGCCCCCTTGGTGCGGGCGAGCTCCGATGTGGCCTTCACTGCGTCGGCGACGAGGGTGCGCAGGTCCACATCCGTGCTGTGCCATTCGGCATGGCCCGATTCGATCTTGGCCATGTCCAGCACCTGATTGACGAGCCGGCCCAGCCGCTCGCTCTCGCCCACGATGATGCGCAGGAAGTCCTGCCGCTGCTCGCCGTCCATGTCCGGCGTGTCCAGCATGAGTTCGGACAGGGCGCGGATGGCGGTGAGGGGGGTGCGCAGTTCGTGGGTCACGGACGACATGAAATCGTCCTTCAGTTCATCCAGCGTGCGCAACTGGGCATTGGCGGCGGAGAGTTCGGCGGAGGCGATCTCCAGCGAGCGGGATTTCTCCTCCAGCGCGCGGGCGTAGACGCGCAATTGCGATGCCTCGTTGAGGATATCCATCACGTCGCCGGCATTGAGCGGCTCCTCGTCCGCCACCGCCGCCACCAGAACGCGGGCCGAGGCCGAGCCGACCGCGCCGGCGATGCGGCGCTCCACGATGTCCACGAGGCGGGCGTCGGCGGTGAGGTCCGCCACGTCGCCGGTGCCGCTGTCGCGGGCGTGCGCCTCGAAGATCTGGCGGGCGGCCTCCGCACCCAGCAGGCGGCGGGCGAGGGCTTCCAGGTCCGCCCGGCGTGCCTGCCCGCGCCAGAAGACGGGATCGGCGGCGCTGCGGCCACGCGCGAAGACGTCCACGAACAGCAGCGCCTGGCTCGCCTCCCGTCCGGACGGCGCGCGCCAGAGCGAGAGCCCCACATAGAGCACCCCGTTGACGAGGAGGCTCCAGAATAGGGCGTGGGAGAGGTTGTCGAGGCCGGAGAGACCGAACAGCCGCTCCGGCGCCAGGGCAGCGATGCCGAACGGGCCGTGGGTGAGGAAGGCGCCGTCCATCCAGCCGGATTTCGCCACCGAGGGGAGCATCAGCGTATAGGCCCACACCGCGAAGCCGCCGATGAGCCCGCCCAAAGCCCCAAGGCGCGTGGCGCCGCGCCAGTACATGCCGCCGAGCAGCGCCGGGGCGAACTGCGCCACCGCCGCGAAGCTGATGAGGCCGATGGAGACCAGCGCATAGGCCTCCCCCGCCACCACGAAATAGAGGTAGCCGAGCAGCAGCACGCCGAGGATGGCGGCACGGCGGATGTTGAGGAGGAGGCGGGTGAGGTCGCCCCCGTCCGCGCGGATGAGCTTCAGGCGCAGCAGCGCCGGCATCACGAGGTCGTTGCAGACCATGGTGGAGACGGCGATGGTCTCGACGATGAGCATCCCCGTCGCTGCCGAGAGGCCGCCCACATAGGCGATGAGCGCCAGCCCGCCCGCCCCGTGTGCCAGCGGCAGGGTGAGGACGAAGGTCTCCGGGTCCGCGCCCTTGCCGAGCAGAACGAGGCCGCCGAGCGCGAGGGGCAGGACGAAGATGTTGATGGCGAGGAGATAGGCGGGAAACACCCAGGCGGCGCGCTTCAGGTGCCGCTCGTCCACGCACTCCACCACCATCATCTGGAACTGGCGCGGCAGCAGCAGCACGGAAAGGCCGGAGAGCAGGGTGAGGCTGAACCACTGCGCCCAAGCGAAATTGCCGGCTCCAGAGAGCGTCAGCAGGCCCTTCACCCCCGGCAGCGCCGATGCGCGGGCCCACACGTCCGCGAAGCCGCCGAACAGGCCGTAGGTGACGAAGGCGCCCACCGCGAGGAAGGCAATAAGCTTCACGAGGGATTCCACCGCCACCGCCGCCACCATCCCTTCATGGCGCTCGGCGCTGTCGAGGTGGCGGGTGCCGAACAATATGGTGAAGAGTGCGAGGGCGAGCGCCACCAGCAGCGTTCCGTCCTGCCACCAGCTCGGCGCTGCCGCCTGCGCGCCGGGTGCGGTGAGCACCGCGTAGCCGGCGGAGACGGCCTTCAGTTGCAGGGCGATGTAGGGGACGATGCCGACCACGGTAATCAGCGTCACCACCGCCGCCACCAGAGGGCTCTTGCCATAGCGGGAGGCGATGAAATCGGCGATGGAGGTGATGCGATAGGTGTGGGCGATGCGGATCATCTTGCGCACCACCACCCAGGCCACCAGCATCACCAGCGTGGGGCCGAGATAGATGGGCAGGAACCACACGCCCGTGGTCGCCGCCCGGCCGACGCTGCCGAAATAGGTCCAGGCTGTGCAATAGACCGCCAAGGACAGGCCATAGACCCACGCATTGCCGATGAGCGAGCGGCCCTCCCGGGCCCGCCGGTCGGCGAAGGCGGCGATGGCGAACAGCGCCGCGAGATAGAGCGCGGCGGCGCCGATGACGAGGGCAGGGGAAAGGGCGAGCGGTGCGGGGATCATCACGCCGCCTCAGGGCTCGTCCGGCTCGGCCGGGAGGAGGGAGGAGACGGCGCCATGCCCCCGCCGCTCGCTGGCGAACGCCAGCGCCGCGATCAGGGCGCCCCAGATGGCGAACAGCGCCACCGGCAACAGCGGCAGGCCGAAGACGGTCGTCTCCGTGTCCCACACCGCCAGCAGCGGAAAATTGAAGGCGAGCGCACCCAGCGCCGCCAGCGCGATCAGCACCTGACGGTCCGGTCCTTGTCGGTCCAGCCCGCGCCCTCCCGGCGGCTCGGCGGACTTTGCGGAACCGCGGCGGGGGCTCATAGCGCGTCGAGCCGGTAGTGGCGGGACAGCCACTGCTTGAAGCCGCGCACGATGGCGAGGGCCTCCTTCAGCGCCTGCCGGTCCAGCGTGCCGAGGTCGGCGAGGCGCAGCGCATT
>JAYSCE010000112.1:6261-10138 GCA_041915035.1 Xanthobacter sp. | reverse complement strand
ACCAGCATCCGCCAAGCCAGCGCCCGCCATCTTTCCACCGGCCAGTGCTTGATGTCGAGCCGGGCCCCGGGGGCGAGCACCCCGTAGCCATCGGGGAAAACCGGCAGTTCCGGCGCAAGGCCGACGGGAATGGATGCCGCAGGGCTGGGCTGGACCTTGCGGAAGGCGCTCACCAGCACCTCGGCGATTGCGGAAAGGCGTACCCCCGCCGGCAGCGGCGCCAGCAGGCCGCTCGCGCGGGCCGACGCCTCCATCTCCGGCAACGCGAGGTCGAGATCATGGCGCGTGCCGAGCCCGGCGAAGCCGACGCGAAACCGCACGGGCAGTGCAGCGAGGAGCGCCCGGGCATCGTCGGCATGGCGCAAATCGATGGCGATGTCGGCGGGCGGCAGCTCCAGCGCCTTCAACGCCGCCAGCGCCTCGTCCGGCACGGCGGCGGGCGGATGGCCCCGCGCGGGATAATAATCGAACGCCTGCACCGCATCGAAGAGGCCGGTCGCGGCGGCGAAATCGCGGAGGAAAGGTGCGCACAGAAGGGTCAGGCGGGAGACGGGGAAGGCCTCGCGCAGCCGACGGACGGCGGGCAGAGCGGTCACGAAATCCCCCACATGGTCGAGCTTCACCACCAGCAGCGACGGCGCCGGACCAAGCGCGGCGAGGCGAGACAGGGGGCTGTCCCGCAGGCCGGGCGCGAAGGTCGCTTCCGGCGCAGCCACAGGGGAAGCAGGCAGGGGCAGCGGGGGCGTGACGCCCGAAGGCGGCGGCTCCGCGGGCGCAGGCTGCATGGCCCCAGGCTCTGGCTGCGTCTGCCGCCAAACGCCCGCCAGAAGATCACGGAACCGCGCCATGCCAAATGTCCCGTGAACCCGCGCCCCACCCAACGTCACCCCTTTATCCTTGGGCGCTGCCGTTTAGGCAATGCCAGGCAGATTCAGGCTGAGGCCGCTGGGGAGGGCTGCCATTCCGCCCCGGCCTAGCCACGCCCGGCCATCTTCGCTAGAAGGCGGCCCATGCACGACGCCGAGGGAACGCTCGCAGGCCCCACCGCCGGGACCGGCGCCGAAGCGCGCGGTATCCCGGCCCACGACGCGGACGCGCGCGCCCGGGTCCGTCGCCGGCATGTCTTCTTCATCGCCGGCTTCGACCCCATGGCGGTGGAAGGGCACCACCGCATTTTCGTGCGCGAGCTAAAACGCTTCGGCGACGTGTGGAATGTGCGCACCCACTGCCGCAACGTGGCACCCGTGCCGACCTCCACGGGCGGATTCTGGCGAACCGAAGCTGACGGCCCCAACTGGCATACCGAAACCACATTCGAAAACCTGGGGTGGCACGACCTGACACGCGCCGACATGGGCCGTTCGGTGTGGAGTCACATGAAGGGTTCCGTGCGGGCCATGGCCGACATGGTGTGGAGCGGCACCATCGCCAATTATTTCCGCTCCAGCCGGCGTTACGGCCTGTTTTTCCTCTTCACCTACATGCTGCTGGCCCTGTTCTGGGGACTGGCGGCGACGGCCGGGTTCTTTTCTTTTCAATGGCTTGCGTCGTTCGGCATGCTGCCTGCGACGGTGGCGGGGCTTTGCGTCACCTTCGCCGTAGGTCTCTTCCTGATGCGCTGGCCGGGGCGGCGCTTCCGGCTCAAGCAATCGCTGGATCTTGCTGAATTCTCAGTGGATTTCGTCCGCGGCCGGCACCCCGAAGTGGAAGCCCGCATCCTCGCCTTCGCCGACCGTCTGCGGGCGGTGGAAGCGGAGGCGGCGGCGCAGGGCGTGGATGAAATTATCGTTGCAGGCCATAGCCTTGGCGCGATGCTCGCGGTGAGCGCGGTGGCAGCGGCGGTGGCCGCCGACCCCGCCTTCGGAAGCCGGGCACGCGTGCGCATCCTCACCCTCGGCTCCACCACCGCCAAGTTCGCCCTGCACCCCGCCGGCGAGCGTTTTCGTGAGGCAGCAGAACGGGTTGCGGCGGCTGACGGGATCGGCTGGGTGGAGGTGCAGTCGCGGGACGACATCGTCTCCTTCTACAAGGTGAATCCCGTCACCCTCGGCCCCGTCAGCTTCGCCCCGGTGCTGCTGCCGCCCGGCGACTATTCCCTCAAGCCATTGATCCGGCATGTGGAAATCCGGCAGATGATCTCGCCAACCATCTACCGCCGCCACTGGTTCGACGTTATGCGCCTGCACTGCCAGTGTTTTCTGGCCGGCGACATCCGCTCGACCCACGACTTCTACGCTTATGTGTGCGGTCCCCTGTCGTTCGACATTTTGGCTTCACATACCAACAGCTTACGGGCCTATCTGCTGGCCGATGGAACCCTGCGCCCGCTCGCATACGACGAGGCCGGCTGCATCCTCCCCCTCCCCGAACCCGAGACCTCCGCATGAGCCTCCTGACCTTCGCCAAGATCGCCTGGGCGGTGGGCGTCGTATCGTGGTACGTCCTGCGTATCCCCTTTGAACGAAAGGCAAAACGCCAGCGCGTGGCGGATGCGCGGCACCGCAATCTGCGGGAGATGTTCCTTCTGTCCATCTCCACGCTCGGGCTCGGAATCATCCCCGCGATCTATGCGGCGACAGGTTTCCCGAAGTTCGCCTCCTACGCGCCCACCGGGCTTCAGGTGGTTGTGGGGGTCTTGGTCTTCGCGGGATCTTTGCTGCTCTTTTGGCGAACGCACCGGCAGCTCGGCAAATATTGGTCGGTAACGCTGGAGATCAAGGACAAGCACGAGCTCATCACCTCGGGGGTGTACCAGACGGTGCGCCACCCCATGTACTCGGCCTTTTTTCTCTGGGCCCTGGCACAAGTTCTTCTGCTGCCGAACTTCATTGCCGGCCCGGCCGGCCTGATCGGCTTCGGCATCCTCTTCTTCTTCCGTGTCGGGCGCGAGGAGCAGATGATGCGGGAAGCCTTCGGCGCCGAGTATGATGCCTATGCCCGGCGCACCAAGCGGGTCATTCCGGGCCTCTACTGAACAGACCGGGAAAATGGGGCCGGCAGTGATTCGGTCCCGCTGCGTTCCCCCACTGTCCCACGCAAAGCCTGCAACCGTCCCGTTTCGGGACGGCTCTCAGGCGTCCGGATCGAGCGGCTGGGTCCCCGCCGGGCGTCCGGCGGCATCGCGGGTGATGGTCTCCACCCGCGCCTCGGCCGCCTTCAGCAGGGCCTCGCAGCGCTGCTTCAGGGCTTCCCCGCGCTCATAGATGGCGATGGATTCCTCCAGTGGCACATTGCCCCGCTCCAGATTGGCGACGATGGCCTCCAGCTCGGCAAGTGCCTGCTCGAACGAGAGATTTTCGACGCCGGCCGCCGCCGTGCCGCCCTTTGCCCCGCTCGTGCCTGCCATGGCCGCCTCCTGATTCGACAAGGCGCCACCATAGACGACACCCGCCGCCGCCCGAAGCGGGCCTCAGAAATGCAGATAGCGCGAGACGAACGGCAATTCGGCGGCGAGCGCCATCAGCACCCCGGCAGCGGTGAGATGGATGCCGATGGCGAAGATCCTCACCAGCCGGTTGTAGCGCACCCGGCGAAGCGATTGCGTCTCCAGCATTCCCACCAGGGCGCGTAGCTGGAAGGCGATACCCAGCGCCAGCAGGACGAACGCGAGGAGAGACGAGCCGCTCCAGCGGCCGGGCATCAAGGTCCAGTTGGACAGAAAGGCGAGGGAGAAGCCGCCGACTACGCCGATGGCGGTGACGGAGCCGTTGCGGAAGGTGGGGTCGAGAAGGTGGCCCGGTGCTCCGGGAAGGCTGCCCTCGCGCCCTTCGTCGTCGGCACCCGCCGGTCCGTCCGCCATTCGATGCTTGCCTGTCGCCCCAGCCGGTCCGCCCCCGGCAGGAGCAGCTTAGCGGCACAGCCCCGCCTGTTGCCACCC
>JAYSCE010000112.1:5082-6251 GCA_041915035.1 Xanthobacter sp. | reverse complement strand
TATGGCCGGGCCGGGGTGGTCGCGGGGCGCCGGCTTTGCTAGAAGCCCGCCAGAACTCAAGGAACCCTTGCAGCCATGTCGCCCGCGGCGCCCGCGCCCCTCACCTCCCGCACGTCCCCGAGCCTCGAGGAGGCGCTGGTCGCCACCTTCGCGGCCGCCGGCTTCGCGCGCCTCGATCCGCCCATCCTCCAGCCGGCCGACGTATTCCTCGACCTTTCGGGCGAATCCATCCGCCGTCGAATGTATCTGACGGCCGACGCCGAAGGCCGCGAGCTGTGCCTGCGGCCCGACCTCACCATCCCCGTCGCCCGCGCTGTGCTGGCCGAGGGCATGGCGATGCCGGCGCGGGTGAGCTATCTCGGCCCCGTCTTCCGCTTCCGCGGCGAAGGCCCCGGCGAGTTCCGGCAGGCCGGCGTGGAATCCTTCGGCCGCACCGACATCGAGGCGGCGGACGCGGAAATTCTGTCCCTCGGCCTCAACGCCTGCGCGCTCTACGGCTTGCCCCAGCCGGACATCCGGCTCGGCGATGTCGGCCTGTTCACGGCGCTGCTCGACGCCCTGCCGCTGGCGCCTGCCATGCGCCGTCGGCTGCTTAAGGATTTCGGCCAGGGACGGGTGAACCTCGATCTCGCCCAACTCAACGACAAGAGCCGCGAGGGCGCGCCCGCCCATGCCGGCGTGCTGGCGGCGCTCGATGGCGCGGACCCGGCAGCGGCGCGTGCGCTCATCACCGATCTTCTCTCCATCGCCGGCATTTCGACGGTGGGCGGGCGCAGCGTGTCCGAGATCGCCGAACGGTTCCTGGAGCAGTCCTCCCTCGATGCAGGCGGCGGGCTTTCGGCGGAAACCTCGGAAATCCTCTCGCGCTACCTTGCCATCTCCGGCACGCCGGACGACTCCTCGGCCCGGATGCGGGCGCTGGCGGCGGATGCCGGGATAGACCTCAACGCGGCCCTCGATCTGTTCGACCGGCGTACCGGCTTCTTCACCGCCTATGCGGTGAACCTGTCGTCCGTGCGCTTCTCAACAGCTTTCGGGCGGCCGCTCGATTATTACAGCGGCATGGTGTTCGAGCTGCACGACCCGGCCCGTCCCGGCGCCGGCCCGTTGGTGGCCGGCGGCCGCTATGACCGGCTGCTGTCGCGGCTCGGCGCGGAAGGCACCATCCC
>JAYSCE010000112.1:0-5061 GCA_041915035.1 Xanthobacter sp. | reverse complement strand
GCCTCGCTGGCCTCTCAGGTGCCGCGGAGGACGCCCGATGACCACGCCGCTCATCCTCGCCGTGCCGTCCAAGGGGCGGCTTCAGGACAATGTCCACGCCTTCTTCTCCCGCGCCGGCATGCCGCTGACGCAGGCCCGCGGCGCCCGCGACTATCGCGGCGCGCTCGGCGGGGTGGAGGGGGTGGAGGTCGCCTATCTCTCCGCCTCGGAAATCGCCGCCGCGCTGGCCTCCGGCGCGGCCCATCTCGGCGTCACCGGCGAGGATCTGGTGCGCGAGAACATCCACGAGGCCGACAGCCGCGTGGCGCTTCTGGAGAAGCTCGGCTTCGGCCATGCCAATGTGGTGGTCGCGGTGCCGCAGGCCTGGATCGACGTGCGGACCATGGACGATCTAGACGACGTGGCCAGCCACTTCCACGGCCGCACCGGCCGGCGCATCCGCGTCGCCACCAAATATGTGAACCTGACGCGCGGCTACTTTGCCCGCCACGGCATCATCGACTACCGCATCGTCGAGAGCGCCGGCGCCACCGAGGGCACACCCGCCGCCGGCACGGCCGAGCTGATCGTCGACATCACCACCACGGGGGCGACGCTCGCCGCCAATGCCCTGAAGGTGGTGGACGACGGCATCATCCTGAAGTCCGAGGCAAACCTCGTCGCCTCCCTCACCGCCAATTGGAGCGGAGGGGCCCTTGCGGCCGCGCGCGCCATGTTCGATCGGCTGGGCGCCGAGAAGCGGGCGCGGACCATGCGGGAGGTGCGCACGCGCTTCGCCGATTGCGATGCCTCACTGGTGGACGAGGCGGTGGCGGCCTATCGCTGCGTCGCGCCCTTCGGCGGGCCGACGTCGTCCGGCATGCTGACCCTGCACTGTCCGCCGGACACGCTGCACGCGCTCGCCACCTTCCTGCGCCAGCGCGGTGCCAGCATGGTGACGGTTGGCCCCATCGAATACGTCTTTGCCGCCGACAACCCGCTCTATGAGGCGCTGGACGCGCGCCTGAACGGCTGAACTTCTGGAATGCCCCCGGCCGGCGCTGGACGCCGGCCGGGGATTTTCGTCAGTTGGTGCCGAGGCCGCGGTCGCCCTGCGCCAGGAACAGGCGGTCGGCTTCCGAAAGCGGGCTCCGCTCTTGACCGGCGGAAAGGGCCACGAAGGCCGGAGGAACGGCGCGCTGCGCCGCATAGCCGAGCGGCTGGGCCTGAGAGTGGATGGTCGCGGCAGCCTGCGCCTCGGCATCTGCGGCAGCGAGGGACGGTTCGTCACCCGCGAAGGCGGCGCCGGAAGCAAGGAGGGCGGCGAGTGCGACCGCACCAAAAGTCAGATTACGCATGTTAATCTCCTTAAATACCAACCCCACCACGCCCTTTGATGAGGATGAGCTAGGGTGCGTCGCAAAATTCGATAAGGCGCCCTTAGCGAAACAATCGGTGGGAATTTCTGGACAATCGACCAGACTCCTTTGAATTCAAGGGTCCACCCCCTATCCTGAGGCTGGGGTGACGGTGCGAAACGGACCGTTCAAGGGGGCGTGATCGGCATGTCTTTCGAGCGTTCCGCAACGTCCACGCGACGGCGCCTGCTGCACGGGTCCCTGGCGGGGTTAGCCATTGGAACGGTCGGCGGCCTCATCGGCCTCGGCGGCGCGGAGATCCGCCTGCCGGTGCTGATTGCGCTGGGGTTTGAGGCGCTCCCGGCGATCATCATCAACCGGGTGCTGAGCCTCGTGGTGGTGGCCTTCGCCCTGCCGTCCCGCGCCGCCACCATACCCTTCGCCGAAGTCGCCGAGCACTGGCGGGTCATTGTGACCCTGCTAGCCGGCAGCCTGGTCGGCGCCTGGACGGGAGCGACCTACGCGACCCGCTTCGCGTCGCGCACCTTGTTCCGCGTCATCGCGGCCATGCTCGTCTTCACCGCGCTCATGATGCTGCTGAGCGAGGATCCGGGCCTGAAGCACATGGCCATCGACGGCACCGTGCGGCTGGTAGCCGGGGTGTTTGCCGGCTTCATCATCGGCCTGGCGGTGGCGCTCATGGGGGTTTCGGGCGGGGAATTGCTGGTGCCGACGCTGGTGCTGCTGTTCAGCCTGCCGGTGAAGCTCGCCGGCAGTGTCGCGCTCGCGGTAAGCCTGCCCACGCTCATCGTCGGCTTCGCCCGCTTCGGCCGCGACAACACCTTGGCCGTCGTGCGGGAAAATCTCACCTTCCTCGCGGTGATGACCGCCGCGTCCATGCTCGGCGCCTTCCTCGGCGGCCAGTTGCTCGGCATCGTGCCGGCTGCAGCGTTGCTGCCGCTGCTCGGGGTGATCCTGCTGATGTCGGCGTGGAAAATCTGGCGTCACGGCTCGGCATCGGGCAAATAGCGGCGCGCCGGGAACGAAATTGTATTGCCGCAAATACAGCTCATCAACACCTGTATATGAACGAATACAATGCATTTAACCCGCGGCGAGAATGTAATTTGAAATAGACAGATTGCCGTCTGCAATATTCGTGGACGGAGCGATCATTCCGTGCGCACGGTATCGGCCCATTTCGCAACGCTCGCCCGCTCCATGAAGGCCGCATCGCTCAATTCCTTTGCCTTTTCCACCGGCGGCGTCATCGGCATGCTCGGCGGACTCATCGGGCTGGGAGGCGCGGAGTTCCGGCTGCCGGTGCTCATCGGCCTGTTCCATTTCCGGGCGCTGGACGCGATCATCGTCAACAAGGCGGTGAGCCTCATCGTGGTCGCCGTCGCCCTACCCTTTCGTGCGAGCGTGGTTCCGTTCGCGCAGATTGCGGACCATTGGCTGGTGGTGGCCAATCTGCTGGCGGGAAGCCTGATCGGGGCGTGGGTCGGCGCCGGAATGGTGCTGCGAATCGCCTCGCCCGCGCTCTACCGGGTGATCGCGCTGCTGCTGGCGCTGATTGCGGTGGTGCTGCTGTTCGGCCATGCCGGCGGCACGGGCCAGCCGCTGTTCGAGGGCGTTCTGCAACAGGTGGCTGGCGTGGTGGCGGGCTTCGTTATCGGTGTCTTCGCCTCGGTGCTGGGCGTGGCCGGCGGCGAACTGCTGATCCCGACCCTGATCCTGCTCTTCGGCTGCGACGTGAAGCTCGCCGGCAGTCTCTCCCTCGCCGTGAGCCTGCCGACCATGCTGGTGGGCTTTGCGCGCTACAGCCAGGACAAGAGCTTCGCCGTGCTGGCGCGCAACCGCGGCTTCCTCGTCGCCATGGGGCTCGGGTCGGTGGCGGGCGCCTTCTTGGGCAGCCTGCTCCTCGGCATTGTCCGGGCGGAGGTACTGCTGCCACTCCTCGCCCTGCTGCTCGCCGGTTCCTCCGTGAAGATCTGGCAGCAGGGACGGAGCCCTGCGCCGGCAGTGCGCTTTCCTCCGCCGCCTTCGCGCTCTACTCTCCCCGCCGACCCGACAGAATAGCGAGACGCCGGCCTACCCATGCCGGCGCCAGGAGCGTTGACATGCGTGATGCCGAGCCCAAGGCCATCCACCTTTCCGACTACCGTCCGCCGGACTGGCTGGTGGACAAGGTGGACCTTGATTTCTCCCTGCACCCCTCGCAGACCCGCGTCACGTCGAAGCTCTCCCTGCGCCGCAACCCGGCCGGCATCCCCGGCGCCCCGGTGGTGCTGCAGGGCGACGGACTGACTCTGGTGCGCCTCGCCATCGACGGCCAGCCGCTCGCCGGCCCGAGCTTCGAGGCGACGCCCGACCGCCTGACCCTCGCCCATCCCCCGGCCGATGCCTTCGTGCTGGAGGTGGAGACGCTGGTGGACCCCACCGCCAACACCCAGCTGATGGGTCTCTACCGCACCTCCAGCAACTACTGCACCCAGTGCGAGCCCGAGGGCTTCCGCCGCATCACCTATTATCCGGACCGTCCGGACGTGCTGTCCGTCTTCACCACCCGCGTCGAGGCGGACGAGGCCGAGGCGCCCGTACTGCTCGGCAACGGCAATCTGGTGGAATCGGGCAAGGTGGACGGCACCAGCCGCCATTATGCCGTGTGGCATGATCCGTGGCCGAAACCGTCCTACCTGTTCGCCCTCGTGGGCGGTCGCCTCGCGAAGATCTCTGACAGCTTCCTCACCCGATCCGGGCGCGAGGTGGAACTGGGCATCTATGTGGAGCACGGCAAGGAAGCCCGCGCCGGCTATGCCATGGACGCGCTGAAGCGCTCCATGCGCTGGGACGAGGAAGCGTTCGGCCGCGAGTACGACCTCGACGTGTTCAACATCGTCGCCGTGTCGGACTTCAACATGGGGGCCATGGAGAACAAGGGCCTCAATGTCTTCAACGACAAGTATGTCCTCGCCACGCCCGAGACCGCGACCGATGCGGATTACTCCGGCATCGAGGGCGTCATCGCCCACGAATATTTCCACAACTGGACCGGCAACCGCATCACCTGCCGCGACTGGTTCCAGCTGTGCCTGAAGGAAGGCCTCACCGTCTTCCGCGACCAGGAATTCTCCTCCGACGAGCGCTCCCGCCCGGTGAAGCGCATCGCCGACGTGCGGGCACTGAAGGCGGCCCAGTTCACCGAGGACCAGGGACCGCTGGCGCACCCCGTGCGGCCGGAAACCTATCGCGAGATCAACAACTTCTACACGGCGACCGTCTACGAGAAGGGCGCCGAGGTGGTCCGCATGCTGAAAACCCTGCTCGGCGAGGCCGGGTTTCGGGCGGGCATGGACCTTTATTTCGAACGCCATGACGGCGAGGCGGCGACCATCGAGGACTTCGTCGCCTCGTTCGCCGACGCCACCGGCCGCGACCTCTCCCAATTTGCGCTCTGGTATGCCCAGTCGGGCACGCCGGTGCTGACGGTCAGCGGCGCGTGGGACGCCGAGGCCGGCACCTATCGCCTAGACGTGGCCCAGGAGGTGCCGCCCACTCCGGGCCAGCCCACCAAGAAGCCCATGCTCATCCCCCTCGCCCTCGGCCTCGTCGGCCCGGACGGGCGCGACCGGCCGCTGGCGCTGGGTAATACGCCGGTGGAGAACGGCGTGGTGGAGGTGAGCGAGGCGCGCCAAAGCTTCCTGTTCACCGGCCTCGATGC
>JAYSCE010000111.1:0-10154 GCA_041915035.1 Xanthobacter sp. | reverse complement strand
AAGGTGGAGCAGCGCTTCTGCTGCGCCGTCGTCGATCTGGAGCGCATCGTTGAAGCGATTGAAGAAGCCTGCGAGCGCTGCCCGCAGGGTCAGCTCGACGATCTGCGCCTCGGTGAAATGCTGCCGGAGGTCATCGAACACCTGATCGCGGATGCCCCAGGCGCGCTGGGTGACGAGCCGGGCGTAGTCGATCACCGCCCGGTCGGCGGCATCGAAGGCGGGATGGTCGCTCTCGGGGAGGATCCCCACCGCGTCAGCCGGCACGCCCTCGACCTCCAGCAGGGGGGTATGGTGGGAGACGCAATAGGGGCACGCGTTGAGCTTCGAGACGGTCACGACCGCCAGCTCGATGTAGCGGAACGGCACGCCTTCCCGCGCCCTCAGCTCCATCAGCATCCGGTAGAGATGATCGAGCGCGGGCGGCACGTGGGCGAGCACCGACGCCTGGTCGCGAAAGTCGGCATAGCCGCCGGCGAAGGCTGTGAAGACCTCCGCATAAGGGGGCGGCAGGTCGGCCGCGGTGAGGGGGGCGACGCGGGGCATCAGGCTTTCTCGCTTTCGGGCGGGAAGAAATCGGCGAAGCGGCGCTTCGGCTCGGAGACGAGGCCTTCCGGCCGCAGGATGAGGAGGAGGACGATGCCCACCCCGATCATTCCAAGCCGCAGCGCGGAAAGCTGGACGCCATCGACGCCGGGAATGACGTCCTTGAGGAAGCGGGTCGCCTCCAGGATCAGCATGATCGAGCCGGCGCCGAGGACGAGGCCGAGGTTGGAACCGCGTCCGCCGGCGATCACGGCCATGAAGGCATAGGCCGTGATGATGGGGGTGAACTGGCTCGGGTCGATATAGGTGAGGAAGAAGGCATGCAGCGCGCCCGCAAGCCCCATGATGGCGCCGCCGATGGCGAAGGCGCGCACCCTGAGCGCCAGCACCGGCTTGCCGAGCGCCGCTGCCGCCGTCGCATCGTCGCGCACAGCGCGCAGAGCCCGGCCGAAGGGAGAGCGGACCAGCGCCTCGCTGAAAGCGAAGACGACCACCACCAGCCCCAGCGCGAAGGCGAGGATTACCGCATCGCCCCATCCCGCCGGCGTGAGGCCCGCGAAGGGGCGCGGAATATCGGCGATGCCGAGCGCCCCGCCGGTGAGGTCGCCGAGATTGAGCAGCAGGATTCGCACGATCTCCGCGAAACCGATGGTGACGATGGCGAGGTAGTTTTCCTCCAGCCGGATGGTGAGCAGCGACAGCAGCATGGACAGCCCGGCGCACACCGCCGCGGCTAGCGCGAGACCGGCGAGCCAGCCCACATGCGGCGCACTGATGGCCAGCGTGTAGGCACCCAGCGCGACGAAGCCGGCGACGCCGAAATTGACCAGCCCGGCAAGCCCCCATTGCAGGTTCAGCGCCAGCCCGACGAGGGCCGCGATGGCGACGAGGATGACGACGGTGACGAGGTAGGAAATCATTGCCGCGCCCTCACTTTCGGATGGCCCTGGCCCCGAACAGGCCATTGGCGCGGAACAGGAGGAGCAGCAGGATGACGCCGAAGCTGACGATCTGCCGGAAGGAGACAGGAAGGACGAGGGCGGACATCTCCTCCGCCACGCCGATGAGGAGCGCGCCCGCCACCGCGCCGATGGGACTGCCCAGCCCACCGAGGATCGCGGCGGCGAAGATGGGGATCTGGTAGTTCCAGCCCATCAGCGGATCGATGGCGCGATCGAGCCCCGCCAGCACACCCGCAAGCCCGATCAGCGCGCCGGTGAGGGCGAAGGTAATGCGCGCGATGGTGCGTCGTTCCACCCCGCGCACGGCCGCGAGCGCGGCGTTGTCCGCCACCGCCCGCATGGCGCGGCCGAGCGGCGAGGCGGTGATGAGCAGGTGCAGCAGGATGAGCGCGACGATCACCACGCCGGCCGTGATGAGCTGCTCGTGATTGATGCGCAGGCCATTCCAGCGGATCGGCCGCGCCACCGCGAGGTCAAAGCTTCGTGCCGCATTGCCGAAGATGAAGCGACAGATGTTCTCCACCACCAGCGACACCCCCATGGAGGCGACGAGCAACGTGATGGAGCCCCGCGTCCGCAGCGGCTCGAACACCAGCGCATCAGCGATGAGGGAGGCGACCGCCACCGTCGCCGCAGCAAAGGCCGCCGCGATCGGCAGAGGCAGCCCGAGCACCACGTTGGCCGTATAAGCCGCATAGGCGCCGAGGGTGAGGAAGGCCCCGACCGCGAAATTCGCGAAGCGCAGGATGCCGAACACCAGAGTCAGCGCCAGAGCCGGCAGGGCGAGCAGAAGGCCGGTGACGAGGCCGTTGAGGAAAAGCTGAAGCGCCATGGCTCAGGCCGCCTTTCCGAAGAACAGGCCGGCGAGGTCCGCCTGCCGGATGTCCACGGCAGGCGCGCGGAGCGTGAGCCGGCCGGCGACGAGCACCACCACCTCGTCTGCAATGGCGAGTGCAGCGGCGACATTCTGCTCCACCAGCAGCACGGTGACGCCCGCCTCCCGCACGCGGACCACCGCCTCCATCGTCTCACCGACGATCTTGGGCGAGAGGCCTGCGGAGGGCTCGTCCAGCAGCAGTACCTCCGGATTGGCGAGGAGCGCACAGGCGAAGGCGAGCATCTGCCGCTGGCCGCCGGAGAGGTTGCCCGCGAGCGTGCGCGGCCGCTGGCGAAGCTCCGGAAAGAGGTCCAGTACCTTCTCCCTCTGCTCCGGCCCCACGCCGGCGCGCCCGCGCAGGAATTCGGTGGCGAGCGTCAGGTTCTCGGCAATGGTGAGGGTGGCGAAGATGTTGGCTTCCTGCGGCACATAGGCGAGCCCCGCCGCTACCCGGCGCGCCGGCGACAGCGTGGTGATGTCCCGCCCGGTCACCGCCACGGTCCCGGCCCGCGTCGGCACCAGGCCGGCGATGGTCTTGATGAAGGATGACTTGCCCGAGCCGTTCGGTCCGATGACGGCGACGATGCTCTCGGCCTGCTGCGCGAGGTCGATGCCGCACACGATGTCCCCGCCTCTGCCATAGCCTGCGCGCAGGCCCGATACGGACAACGCGAGGGACAGCTCGGCCGTCTTGGGATCGAGGGGGGCCGCCGTCATGCCGCCACCCCGAGATAGGCAGAGACCACGCGCGGATCCGAGGTCGCTTCGGCGAACGTGCCGGAGACGAGCACGCGCCCCAGGGCGAGCACGTGCACGCGGTCGCACACCTCCTCCACCAGATGCATGTCATGCTCGACGATACCGAAGGTGAGGCCTTCCGCCTTCAGCTCCCGCACCAGCCGCACGATCTCGAGACGCAGCGGCGGCGAGACGCCTGCACCCGGCTCGTCGAGCAGGATCAGCTTGGGCTTCATCAGCAGCGCGCGCGCCATTTCCAGCAGCTTCTTCTGGCCACCGGAAAGCATCGCGGAGGGCTGGTCGGCGAGCTTGACGAGCCCCACCCGTTCCAGCAGCGCACGGGCGAGATCGGCATTGGCGCGCTCCTGCGCCCACCATCTGCGGCGGCCGAACAGGGCGCCCGTCACGCTCTCCCCGCTCTGGGCTGGCGGGGCGGCGAGAAGTGTCTCGAATACGGTGAGGCTGGAGAGTTCGCGCACGATCTGGAAGGAGCGGACCACGCCCCTGCCTGCCATCACGTGGGCCGGCAGGCCGGTCACGTCCTCGCCCTCCAACCGCACCGTGCCGCTTTCCGGCCGGGCGAGACCGGTCAGCGCGTTGAGCAGCGTGGTCTTGCCCGCACCGTTGGGACCGATGAGGCCGGTGACCTGACCGCGGGCGATATCGAGGGTCACGCCATCGAGTGCGGCGACGCCGCCATAGCGACGCATCAGACCATCAACCTGAAGGAAGGGGCTCGAATTCACGTCGTCTCCACGGCGCAGGGCGAGAGTGCCTCGCTGTTGCGCAAATGCCTTTTTGATGTGCATCAAAATCAGAGATTTTGAACAGTCGTTGTACAGTCGAGTAGGACCACGCACAGATTAGATCGATGCATTCCGCTCAAATCAAATTTATATTGCTTTGCACTTCGCCAAGTATTTTTAATGAGGCCGATGTCGCACCCGCTGGAGATCGCCCTGCTGCGCACCTTCGTCCTCCTGGTCGAGGAGAAGAGCGTGACCCGCGTGGCCCGGCGCCTGAACCGCACCCAGCCCGCCGTGAGCCTGCAGATCCGGCGGCTGGAGGCGGCGGCGGGCTTTCCCTTGTTCGAGCCGGACTTGCGGCATCTCAAGCTGTCGCGGCACGGAGAGATGTTGCTTCCCCATGCGCGCACCATGCTGCGGCTTGATGAGGAAGCCCGTCTGCGGCTGTCAGCAGACGATGTCGCAGGCCGTGTCACGCTCGGCTGCCCGGATCTCTATGCCGCCTTTCTCCTGCCGGAGACCCTGGCCCGTTTCCGCGACACCTATCCGGGCGTGGAAGTGACGGTGCGCTGCGCGCTCTCGCGGCAGCTGGCACAGGACATGAGCGAGGGCCTGCTCGACATCGCCATCGCCACCCGCATGCCCGGCGTCTCGCCCCGTGTCGGCACTGGCACGCTACTGCGGCCCGAACCGCTGATCTGGCTAGGCGCGGAAGGCGGGAGCGCGCACCTCGCAGACCCTGTCCCGCTTGCCATGCTGCCGGATGGCAATCTCTATCGGGACTATGCGCTGGCGGCGCTCGACCGCATCGGCCGGCGCTGGCGCATCGCATGTGTCTCGGAAAGCATCGCAGGGCTGCAATCCATGGCACTCGCGGATTCGGCGGTCTGCGTCCTGGCCCAGTCGGTGCGCACGCCGGGGCTTGTCCGCCTCGGCAGCGCGGAAGGCCTGCCGGCGCTGGAAGGTGTGGACCTCATCCTGTGGGAGCGCCATCCCGGCGGCTCGTCGGCAGCGGACCATCTTGCCGCGCACATTCGCCGGTCCGTGTCGGAGCGGTAATGATCCGAGCGTCTGTTTAACGCGACAGGCAATCGCCACCGGCACGAGGAATAGGTCGGCACACCGAGTGGCCATCGCAGACGCCCAAACTGTTCTCGATGGCTAGCAGCTCCTGAGAGCGACCTCCCGCCGAAGAGCACCGTCTATGCTGGCTTGCGGACTGGAGGGACGAAGGCGTGTGCGAGGCGCTGACCATGCGCTGCGGATGATCGACCGGGAGCGCGCGGCGCCTCTGTTTCAAAGCGCGCCGCCTCGTCCGGGTTCGGTCTCTTTATGCGGTCTGGCAGGAATGATGCTTGCGGCACCGGGCTGAGGCCCACCTTTTGGCACGACGGCGTTGTCCGCAGGAGACGGCCTGAGCAACTGGGTCCGTTTGCACAGCGTCATCCGGCACGGGCCAATTGCTCCCGTCCACACGCTGCTTCTGGTGATGACCCGGTGATGAACCGACCGCGCCGGCACGCTTTGACGCGCCCGAGCATGTGGGAAATTATCGCTTGTTTTCTCGTATTTAGGTGGCGCGCCGGGGAAGATTCGAACTCCCGACCCCCAGATTCGTAGTCTGGTGCTCTATCCAGCTGAGCTACCGGCGCCTATGCCCGGGACCGGCTGGGCCGGTCGAGAAAGCGGGGAGCTTTCCGGGACGTCCGCGGCGTGGAATTCCGCGAGGCCCGTCTGCTACCCCTTTTTATCGGAGGGTGCAAGGCCCCTGTCCGGCATCAGGCACGAGGAGAGCCGGAAACAGCGTGCCTTGTGGAAAACTAGGGCTCGATCATGCCCGGATGCGTTCGCGCCGGTGATGCCGGCTTTCCGGCTGGTCGGGGATGGTGATGCGGAAGGCGGTGCCGATCTTGGTATCCAGCAGGCGGATATGCCCGCCGTGCGCCCGCACCAGTTCGTCGGCGATGGGCAGGCCGAGCCCCGTGCCGCCGCGGCGGGCTGAAGAGACGAAGGCCTCGAACAGATGCTCCCGCCGCGCCGCCGGAATGCCCGGCCCGGTGTCGCTGAGTTCGATCTCAACCACCGGCCCCTTGCGGCGGGCGCGCACGCGGATCTGGTCGCGCTCGGGATCGAGCGGCGCGCGCGCCTCCAGCGCCTGGAGGGCATTGCGGGTGATGTTGAGGATGACCCGGAACAATTGGTCGGGATCGGCATCGGCGGTGAGGCCCCGCTCCACGTCCACCACCCAGCCCACCCCGGCGCTGCCGCCCGCCGAGAGGCCCAAGGTCTCGCGCACCTCCTCGAACAGGTGGGCGAGCTCCACATCGCGGCGCTCCGGCAGCGGCTCCTTGGCGCGGCCGTAGGACAGGGTCTGCTCGCAATAATGGATGGCGCGGTCCAGCGCGGCGAGCAGCTTCGGCGCGAAGCGCTGCACGGTCGGGTCCGGCACCGAGGCGAGGCGATCCGACAGCAATTGGGCCGACGACAGAAGATTGCGCAGATCGTGGTTGATCTTGGATACGGCGAGGCCCAGCGCCGCGAGGTGGCTCTTCTGGTGCAGGGTGTGGGACAGCTCGCGCTGCATCTCCTCGAGCGCCTCCTCGGCGGTTCCGATCTCGTCGGAGCGGCCGGAGGGCACGATGATGCGGGAGGCATCCTCCGGATCCTCGCGGAATGCGGAGATGCGCTCGGTAAGACGGCGCATGGGGCGCACGAACAGCCAGTTGAGGCTGACATAGACCAGCACGCCCGCCACCACCGCCACCGCCAGCGAGATCAGCAGCACAGTGGCCGCAAAACGCAGCAGCGCGACCCGCAGCGGGGTCTCGCTGAGCACGATCTCAATGAAATCCGCCCCCCGCGGCGGTTCGCCGACGATGCGGAGGATGCGCCCGTTGTCGGCGATGAGCGTGTCGAAGGCGTCATGCACAGCGCCCCACAGGGTGGTCTCGCGCATGTCGATATGCACGTTAGCCTCGGGTGGCATGTCGGAGGCGGCGAGCAAGCGCCGGGTGCCTTCCCGCTTCACCACGATCACCTTGGCACCCACGCTGTCCAGAAGCTCGCGGGTCATGTCCACCGTCACGCCGTCCTGCGGCGCGGCGTCGAGCACGAGGGCAGCCGTTCGGGCGGCGGCGAGGCGGTCGGAGAGCCAGGCGATGCGGTAGTTGGCGATGGTGGGCACCAGCACGGCGATCTCCGCCGTGGCCACCACCGCCACCGTCAAAGCGAGCAACTTCGCCGACAAGCCAAGGCTCCACCGGGTGCGCTTGGGCGCCGGTGCCTCCTCGGGCTTATGGCTCCTCGGCTCGAACATGCATCTGATACGGGGGGAAGGCCCGTCCCGGATCCCTCGGGCCCATTGCACGAAGGGATCAGCGTTAAGACATAGGCAACCATCGGGGAGCGGGCCAGAGCAACCTCAATTTGAGGTAAACGGCCGAAACGGCAGCGCTTTCGCTTGCCTGTCCGTCAGCGCTCGGGCGTGGGGCGTGGGCCCTATTCTTCCTCGCCGAAGCGATCGCCGACGAGGATGCCGAGGGCGTCGAGCACATCGGACGCCTCCCGTCCCGTGGCGGTGACGGTGACGCAGGTGCCGGGCCCGGCGGCGAGCATCATCAGACCCATGATGGAATTGCCGCCCACGGCCTCGCCGCTGCGGCACACCGTGACCATGGCGTCGAAGCGCTCCACGGTCTGCACGAACTTGGCGGAGGCACGGGCGTGGAGGCCGCGCTTGTTGATGATGGGAAGGACGCGCACCAACGCCTCGGGCGCGATAGGCCGGCCGCAGGCAATGGCCGGATCGTCGGAACAGCCGCCCGCCTCGCACCCGGCGTCGGCGAAAAGCTCAGTTACCGGAGAGGACGCGGCTTGCGACATTGATGTATTTCCTACCGGCTTCCTGGGCGACGTCCACGGCCTGGGCCAGCGGCATCTCCCCACGCACCTTGGCGAGCTTGACCAGCATGGGCAGGTTGATGCCGGCGACCACCTCGACGTCCGGCGTGTTCATCACCGAAATCGCCAGGTTCGAAGGGGTTCCGCCGAACATGTCGGTGAGGATGACCACGCCGTCGCCGGTGCGCACCCGATCCACCGCCTCGATGATGTCCTGGCGCCGCCGCTCCATGTCGTCTTCGGGACCGATGGTGACAGCGGCGATCTGGGCCTGCGGGCCCATGACGTGCTCCAGCGCGGAGCAGAATTCGTCTGCCAGACGACCATGTGTGACGAGGACGAGACCGATCATGCTTCCTCCGCCCTCATCTTCCCAAGGATGAAGGCCTCCCGCGCTGCGGGATGGCCATATTCAGAGGGGCTTAAAAATTACGCAAGGGGTGCAACGCACAAAAGCACATTTAGTTTTCGTAAGCCCGCGTTTTGAGAATGCAAGCGATTATGACAGGAGCCAAGGCCAAGGCAGAGATTGGAGTTCTCAGGATTTCAATGCCTTGAATTTGCTCCCGAAGCTCGGCTGCATCCGGCATGCGCGTGGTTTCCGCTGCCGAGAGATCGACCACATGCCGCACTGCGACGTGAGCGCGATGGGGCATCTTCCGCACACCAATACCGCGCAACTCGATCAGCCCTGCAAGCGGGGGCGGCGGGCGTGCGATCAAGATACCATTCTCGGCCGTGAGGACCACCCGGTCGTCCGCGACCAGTTCCGCCGGCGGCAGGGCGCGGGGGCCATCGAGGATAAGGCTCAGGGCCAGCATGGACTTGCCAGAGCCCGATGGGCCGCGGATGAGGAGCCCCACGTCCCCCACGGCGACGCAGCTGGCGTGGATGGTGGGCGGGGCAGCCCCGGTCACGGTCAGCCGGCCGGCAGGCGCACGACGAAGCGGGCGCCGGTCACGTGGGGGGTGCCGTCGGGATCGGTGGCGGTGCGGTTCTCGGCCCAGATGCGCCCGCCATGGGCTTCCACGATCTGCCGCGAGATGGAGAGGCCGAGGCCGGAATTCTGGCCGAAGCCCTGGTGCGGGCGGTCCGTGTAGAAGCGCTCGAAGATGCGAGAGAGGGCATCGGGGCGGATGCCCGGCCCATCGTCGTCCACAACGATCTCGGCCCCGTCCTTGAGGCGGCGGCAGATGACGCGCACCGAGCCGCCCTGCGGCGAGAAGGAACGGGCGTTGGAGACGAGATTGTCCACCACCTGGCCGAGGCGGGAGGCGTGGCCGGCGATGTTGAAGTCCTGCGGCGCCCCGGCCGCGCGCTCAAAGGCGAGGGAGACGCTGACACCATCGTCCTTGCGCACGTCCTGGGCGAGGCCCACCACCATCTCCAGCAGCTGCTTCAGGTCCACCGTCACGGCCTCCTGCCGCTGCAGCTCGGCGTCGAGGCGGCTGGCGTCGGAAATGTCCGAGATGAGGCGGTCGAGCCGCTTCACGTCGTGCTGGATCACCTCCAGCAGGCGCGAGCGGGAGGAATCGGTCTTGGCCAGCGGCAGCGTCTCCACCGCGCTGCGCAGGGAGGTGAGTGGATTCTTCAACTCGTGCGCCACGTCCGCCGCGAAGCTCTCGATGGCCTCGATGCGGTTGTAGAGAGCGCTCGTCATGTCGCGCAGGGCGCCGGAAAGATGGCCGATCTCGTCGGCGCGGGCGGTGAAATCAGGAATCTCCACGCGGGTCTTGATGCGCCGGCGCACCCGCTCCGCCGCCGCCGCGAGTTTGCGCACCGGATCGGCAATGGTGCCGGCGAGCAGTACGGAGAGCAGCACCATCACCGCCGCCGCCACCAGAAACACGCGGACGATGACGAAGCGTTCGGCCTTCACTGCCGCATCGATCTCGCCGCTCTGGGTGGAGAGCAGCAGCACGCCGAGAATGGCGCGGAAGCGCTGGATGGGCACGGCGACGGAGACAACCACCTGCCCCCGTTCGTCCACCCGCACTTCGCTGGCTTTGGTGCCAAGTGCGGCGGAGGCGACTTCCGGGTAGTTCTTGCCCGCCTGCGGACCCATCTCGCGGTAGAGTGGCAGGTCGCCCCGGCCGAGCCAGAGCTGGATGCCGAGCCAGGCGCGCTCGAAGAAGCCGGGCTTCGGCTCGTTTGGCGAGGGCAGGTCGAAGCGCAGGATCTCGCCGCGGGAATAGAGCGAGCGGGAATCCAGCAGCAGCTGGCCTTCCCGGTCGTAGATGCGGGCGCGGGTCCGGGTCGGGCCGACGAGGCGGCGCAGAACGGGGGCGACCCGCTCGGGATTGATGGGGAATTCCAGCGGCGCGAAGCCGTCCTCGGGGCCATAGCTCTCGCCCGCCTGCAATTCCAGCAGGCGATCGGGGTCGAGCG
>JAYSCE010000110.1:6827-10175 GCA_041915035.1 Xanthobacter sp. | reverse complement strand
TGAAATCAAGGCGCGGAACAAGGAACTCGTCGCGGAAGTCCTCAAGGTTTATCCCGAGAAGACCGCGAAGCGCCGCGCGAAGCACCTCAACGTCCACGAGTCCGGCAAGTCCGACTGCGGCGTGAAGTCGAACATCAAGTCCATCCCGGGCGTGATGACGATCCGCGGCTGCGCGTACGCTGGCTCCAAGGGCGTGGTGTGGGGTCCCATCAAGGACATGATCCACATCTCCCACGGCCCGGTGGGCTGCGGCCAGTACAGCTGGGCCGCCCGCCGCAACTACTACATCGGCACGACCGGCATCGACACCTTCGTGACCATGCAGTTCACTTCGGACTTCCAGGAAAAGGACATCGTCTTCGGCGGCGACAAGAAGCTCGCGAAGATCATGGACGAAATCCAGGAACTGTTCCCGCTCAACAACGGCATCACCGTCCAGTCCGAGTGCCCCATCGGCCTCATCGGCGACGACATCGAGGCCGTGTCCAAGTCCAAGTCCAAGGAATACGACGGCAAGACCATCGTTCCGGTCCGCTGCGAAGGCTTCCGCGGCGTGTCGCAGTCCCTCGGCCACCACATCGCCAACGACGCGGTGCGTGACTGGGTGTTCGACAAGCTGGACCCGAACAAGGCCCCGCCGTTCGAGCCGTCGCCGTATGACGTCGCCATCATCGGCGACTACAACATCGGTGGCGACGCCTGGTCGTCCCGTATCCTCCTCGAGGAGATGGGCCTGCGCGTGATCGCCCAGTGGTCGGGTGACGGTTCGCTCGCCGAGCTCGAGAACACCCCCCGGGCGAAGCTGAACGTGCTGCACTGCTACCGCTCCATGAACTACATCTCCCGCCACATGGAAGAGAAGTTCGGGATTCCGTGGTGCGAGTACAACTTCTTCGGTCCCTCCAAGATCGCCGAGTCGCTGCGCAAGATCGCCGCTTACTTCGACGACAAGATCAAGGAAGGTGCCGAGCGCGTCATCGCCAAGTACGCGCCCCTCATGGACGCGGTGATCGCCAAGTATCGTCCGCGCCTCGAGGGCAAGACCGTCATGCTGTACGTGGGCGGCCTGCGTCCCCGTCACGTGATCGGCGCCTACGAAGATCTCGGCATGGAAGTGGTGGGCACGGGTTACGAGTTCGCCCACAACGACGACTATCAGCGCACCGCCCAGCACTACGTCAAGGATGGCACGCTCATCTATGACGACGTGACCGGCTACGAGTTCGAGAAGTTCGTCGAGAAGGTCCAGCCGGACCTGGTCGGCTCGGGCATCAAGGAAAAGTACGTCTTCCAGAAGATGGGCGTGCCGTTCCGCCAGATGCACTCCTGGGACTACTCGGGCCCGTACCACGGCTACGATGGCTTCGCCATCTTCGCCCGCGACATGGACATGGCCATCAATTCCCCCGTCTGGAAGATGACCAAGGCCCCGTGGAAGCAGGCTCCCGGCCAGGCGGGGCTGCTCGCCGCCGAGTGAGGCGGATTTTCGAGCGCCTGAACCAGAAGCCCCTCCCTTCGCGGGGAGGGGCACCCGGGACGGGCTCCCATATTTGACCCACATATTAGGGGTTCGAGATGCCACAGAATGCAGATAACGTGCTCGATCACTTCGAGCTGTTCCGCGGTCCCGAGTACCAGCAGATGCTGGCCAACAAGAAGAAGATGTTCGAGAACCCCCGCGATCCCGCCGAAGTCGAGCGCATTCGCGAGTGGGCCAAGACTCCCGAGTACAAGGAAAAGAACTTCGCCCGCGAGGCCCTGACGGTGAACCCGGCCAAGGCCTGCCAGCCGCTCGGCGCGGTGTTCGTGGCGGTCGGCTTCGAGCACACGATCCCGTTCGTGCACGGCTCCCAGGGCTGCGTCGCCTACTACCGCTCGCACCTGTCCCGTCACTTCAAGGAGCCCAGCTCCTGCGTGTCCTCGTCCATGACGGAAGACGCGGCGGTGTTCGGCGGCCTCAACAACATGATTGACGGCCTCGCCAACACCTACAGCATGTACAAGCCCAAGATGATCGCCGTCTCCACCACCTGCATGGCGGAAGTGATCGGCGACGACCTTAACGCCTTCATCAAGACGGCGAAGGAAAAGGGCTCGGTCCCGCAGGAATACGACGTTCCCTTCGCGCACACCCCGGCCTTCGTCGGGAGCCATGTCACCGGCTACGACAATGCCATCAAGGGCGTGCTGGAGCACTTCTGGGACGGCAAGGCCGGCACGGCTCCCAAGCTCGAGCGCGCGCCGAACGAGAAGATCAACTTCATCGGCGGCTTCGACGGCTACACCGTCGGCAACCTGCGTGAAGTCAAGCGCATCTTCGGCCTGATGGGGGTGGACTACACCATCCTCGGCGACAATTCGGAAGTCTTCGACACGCCGACCGACGGCGAGTTCCGCATGTATGATGGCGGCACGACCCTGGAAGAGGCGGCCAACGCCGTCCACGCCAAGGCCACCATCTCCATGCAGGAATACTGCACCGAGAAGACCCTGCCGTTTATCGCCAACCACGGCCAGGAAGTCGTCGCCTTCAACCACCCCGTGGGTGTGAAGGGCACTGACGAGTTCCTCATGGCGATCTCGCGGATCTCCGGCAAGGAAATCCCCGAGGAGCTCGCCAAGGAGCGCGGCCGCCTGGTCGACGCCATCGCCGACTCGAACGCCCACATCCACGGCAAGAAGTTCGCCATTTACGGCGACCCCGACCTGTGCCTCGGCCTCGCCGGCTTCCTGCTGGAGCTCGGTGCCGAGCCCACCCACGTCCTTGCCACCAACGGCAACCAGAAGTGGGCGGACAAGGTCCAGAAGCTGTTCGATAGCTCGCCGTTCGGCCAGAACTGCAATGTCTATCCCGGCCGCGACCTCTGGCACATGCGCTCCCTGCTCTTCACCGAGCCGGTGGACTTCCTGATCGGCAACACCTACGGCAAGTATCTCGAGCGCGACACGGGCACCCCGCTGATCCGCATCGGCTTCCCGGTGTTCGACCGTCACCACCACCACCGCCGTCCGGTGTGGGGCTATCAGGGCGGCATGAACGTCCTGATCACCATCCTCGACAAGATCTTCGACACCATCGATCAGAACACGATCGTCCCGGCCAAGACCGACTATTCGTTCGACATCATCCGTTGATCGCATAGGTGAAGTGATCGATCCGGCCCGGGGCCCCGCCCGGGCCGGCCCGACAGGGAGAGTGAAGTCCGCCCCCGATGTGATGTTCGCGCCCGCGATCTTTGCACAGCCCGTCCGCCGAAGGAGAGATCCATGAGCTCGGTTTCCGCCACGATCCAGCAAGTGTTCAACGAGCCCGGCTGCGCGAAGAACCAGAACAAATCGGAAGCGGAA
>JAYSCE010000110.1:0-6817 GCA_041915035.1 Xanthobacter sp. | reverse complement strand
AAGAAGGGGTGCACTAAGCAGCTCCAGCCCGGCGGCGCCGCCGGCGGCTGCGCTTTCGACGGCGCCAAGATTGCCCTTCAGCCGCTGACCGATGTCGCGCACCTGGTGCATGGCCCCATTGCCTGCGAGGGCAACAGCTGGGACAACCGCGGCGCGCGCTCCTCCGGCTCGCAGATCTGGCGTACCGGCTTCACCACCGACATCAACGAGACCGATGTGGTGTTCGGCGGCGAGAAGCGCCTGTTCAAGTCCATCAAGGAAATCATCGAGAAGTACGATCCCCCTGCCGTCTTCGTCTATCAGACCTGCGTGCCCGCCATGATCGGCGACGACATCGACGCGGTCTGCAAGGCGGCGAAGGAGAAGTTCGGCACGCCGGTGATCCCGATCAATTCGCCCGGCTTCGTGGGCCCGAAGAACCTCGGCAACAAGCTGGCGGGCGAGGCCATCCTCGACCATGTCATCGGCACCGAGGAGCCGGAATACACGACGCCCTACGACATCAACATCATCGGCGAATACAATCTCTCCGGCGAGCTGTGGCAGGTGAAGCCGCTGCTTGACGAGCTCGGCATTCGCATCCTTGCCTGCATCTCCGGCGACGGCCGCTACAAGGATGTCGCTTCGTCCCATCGCGCCAAGGCGGCGATGATGGTCTGCTCCAAGGCCATGATCAACGTGGCCCGCAAGATGGAGGAGCGCTACGACATCCCCTTCTTCGAGGGCTCCTTCTACGGCATCCAGGATTCCTCGGATTCGCTCCGCGAGATCGCCCGCATGCTCATCGAGCGCGGCGCGGATCCCGAGTTGATGGACCGCACCGAGGCGCTGATCGAGCGCGAGGAGGCGAAGGCCTGGGCGGCGATCGCGAAGTTCAAGGACCGTTTCAGGGGCAAGAAGGTTCTGCTGATCACCGGCGGCGTGAAGTCCTGGTCGGTGGTCGCGGCGCTGCAGGAGGCCGGCCTTGAGTTGGTCGGCACCTCGGTCAAGAAGTCCACCAAGGAGGACAAGGAGCGCATCAAGGAGCTCATGGGGCAGGACGCCCACATGATCGACGACATGACGCCCCGCGAAATGTACAAGATGCTGAAGGACGCGAAGGCCGACATCATGCTTTCGGGCGGCCGCTCGCAGTTCATCGCGCTCAAGGCCGCCATGCCCTGGCTCGACATCAACCAGGAGCGCCACCACGCCTATATGGGCTACATCGGCATGGTGAAGCTCGTGGAGGAGATAGACAAGGCGCTCTACAATCCCATTTGGGAGCAGGTGCGCAAGCCCGCTCCGTGGGAAAATCCGGCCAACAATTGGCAGAACCGCGCCATCGCGCAGATGGAGGCCGAGGCGGCCGCTCTTGCCGCCGACCCGGTCGCCGCCGAGAAGGCGCGCCGCGCCAAGAAGATCTGCAACTGCAAGAGTGTGGACCTCGGCACCATCGAGGACGCCATCAAGGCGCACGGCCTCACCACGGTTGAGGGCGTGAAGACCCACACCAACGCCTCCGGCGGCTGCGGCGCCTGCTCAGGCCGCATCGAGGACATCTTCGAGGCCCTCGGCGTCGCGGAGCCGGTGCCGACTGATCCGGTGCTCGCCGACGCCGCCCGCCGGGCCAAGAAGGTCTGCAACTGCAAGAGCGTCACCGTCGGCGCCATCGAGGATGCGGTCGCCGCAGGCGCGGCGAACCTCGCCGAGGTCACCGCCCGCACCGAGGCCGGCTCCGGCTGCGGCAAGTGCGGCGAGCGGATCGAGGAGATGCTGGACGAACTCGTCGCCCCGCTCGGCACGCCGGCCACCCTCGTGGCCGCCGAATAGGAGGGCGGGATGGCCAAGTTCGTCCAGGGCAAGAAGAGCTGCGCGGTCAATCCGCTGAAGATGAGCCAGCCCATCGGCGGCGCGCTCGCCTTCATGGGGCTCCGGGGCGCCATGCCGCTGCTCCACGGCTCGCAGGGCTGCACCTCGTTCGGCCTGGTGCTGTTCGTGCGGCACTTCAAGGAGGCGATCCCGCTCCAGACGACGGCGATGAGCGAGGTCGCCACCGTGCTCGGCGGTTACGACAATGTCGAGCAGGCCATTCTCAACATCTACAATCGCACCAAGCCTGAGATCATCGGCATCTGCTCCACCGGCGTCACCGAGACCAAGGGCGACGACGTGGATGGCTACATCAAGATGGTGCGGGACAAGTATCCGCAGCTCGCCGACTTCCCGCTGGTCTATGTCTCCACGCCGGATTTCAAGGACGCCTTCCAGGACGGCTGGGAAAAGACGGTCGCCAAGATCGTCGAGGTGCTGGTTAAGAAGCCCGAGCCGGATGCGCCAAAGAATCCCAAGCGCGTCAACGTTCTGCCCGGCTGCCACCTCCAGCCCGGTGATCTCGACGAACTGCGCTGCATCCTGGAGGATTTCGGCCTTGAGCCCTCCTTCCTCCCCGACCTCGCCGGCTCCCTCGACGGCCACATCCCGGACGACTTCACGCCCACCACCATCGGCGGCATCGGGGTGGACGAGATTGCCACCATGGGGGAGGCGGCCTGGACCATCGCCATCGGCACCCAGATGAAGGCCGCCGCCGAGGCGATGCAGAAGAAGACCGGCACGCCCTACCGGCTGTTCGAGCGCCTCTGCGGGCTCGGGCCGAACGACGAATTCTTCATGTTCCTGAGCGAGATCTCGGGGCGCGAGGTGCCGCGCCGCTATCGCCGGCAGCGGGGCCAGCTGGTCGATGCCATGCTGGATGCACATTTCCACCTGGGCGGCCGCAAGCTCGCCATCGGCGCCGAGCCGGACCTCCTGTTCGATGTCGCCTCCGCTTTGCACGAGATGGGCACCCACATCACCGCGGCCGTCACCACCACTCAATCGCCGGTGTTCGAAAAGCTGCAGTGCGATGAAGTGCTGCTGGGCGATCTCGAGGATCTGGAGACGCTGGCGAAGGAGCGCGGCTGCGACCTGCTGCTGACCCATTCCCATGGCCGCCAGGCGGCCGACCGGCTCAACATCCCCTTCTATCGCATCGGCATTCCCATGTTCGACCGCATCGGCTCCGGCCACAAGATGACGGTTGGCTATCGCGGCACGCGCGACCTCATGTTCACGCTGGCCAACATGTGCATCGCCGACCACGAGCAGAATCACGACGCGACGCCCGATACGTGGAAGAATCCGTGGGACGGCGATGGCCACGGCCATGGTGCGCCCCATGCAGCCACCCCCGCCGGCGCGCCCGATCTTGGACCCGCACCCAGCACCGCCCACCACTGAAGTCCGCAAGGACCGAGACCGCGAGAGAGGCGAGCCTTCCATGAAAGTCGCATTCGCAACCCAGGATCTCAAAAGGGTCGATGCCCATTTCGGCTGGGCGAAGAACATCGCCATCTATGAAGTGGGCCCGGAAGGCCACCACTTCGTCGAGGCCATCGAGTTCGACGGCGACCTCAAGGAAGACGGCAACGAGGACAAGCTGGCGCCGAAGATCGATGCGATCAAGGACTGCGCCATCCTCTACGTGGCCGCCATCGGCGGCTCCGGTGCCGCCCGCGTGGTCGCCAACAACATTCATCCCATGAAGGTCAACCAGCCCGAGGAGATCACCGATCTCATCGGCAAGCTGGAGGTGGTTCTTCAGGGCAATCCGCCCCCGTGGCTGCGCAAGGTCATGTCGAAGGGCCAGGAGCGCAAGTTCGATTTCGACGAGTGAGGGATAGTCATGGCCGAAGCAGCGCAAGTCATCGAGCCGTCGCAGGCCGCTGACTCCCCGTTCATCAAGGAACTCATCAAGGTCTGGCGCGCCCAGGACACCCACGGCGCGTGGGAAGGCAAGGCCGATCTCGACCTGATCGAGCCCTATATCGTCGACAAGGAGGCGCGCCGCGCGCTCCCCCTCATCGGCGATCCCGATCCCGAGACCATCTGGCGGCTGGAGCTGTTCTTCAACGCGATCTGTCTGATGATCGAGAAGGAGACGCGGGTGATGATCTCGCCCATGCTCAAGATGAGCCACGAAGGCTTCGGCCGCATGGTGCTCATCGGAGGCCGGCTGATCGTCGTCAACAAGCAGCTGCGCGACGTCCACCGCTTCGGCTTCGACAATCTCGGCAAGCTCGCCGAAGAGGGCACGAAGTTCGTCCAGCAGGGCGTGGACATGATCAACAAGTTCCCCGAAGTGGCGAAATACTGACCAGATCTAGGGTGTACCCATGAGCGACGTGGACGAACTCAAGGCCGAGATCAAGAAGCTGTCCGCCAAGGCGACGCAGTCCAAGATGGACCTCCACGATCTGTCCGAAGAACTCCCGATCAACTGGGAGCAGATCATGGTTGTCGCCAAGAAGGCGCACGACGCCTTCGCCGAACTTGAGAAGAAGCGCGCGGACTTGAAGGGACTCGAGGCCGCCTAGAGCACGCGCCGATTAGGTTGCATGGCAATCTGATCGGATCACGCGTTCTCTTTCTTTAATTTGGAGAGCGATTCACCGAGCGGATCGATTTGATCTGCGCGGATCGCGCTCTGGCATTTTTGAAAGGCGATTTTCAGATGTCTAACGAAACCAGGGATGGTCGGGCCTGGCAGCCGGACTACCTGCTCGACATCGACAAGGACAAGTGCATCGGCTGCGGCCGCTGCTACAAGGTCTGCGGCCGCGACGTGATGACCCTCAAGGGCATCAACGAGGATGGCGACGTGGTCTCGCTTGATGATGACGAAGATGATGAGGTCGAGAAGAAGGTGATGGTCATGAACGACATCGGCGCCTGCATCGGTTGCGGTGCGTGCGCCCGTGTCTGCCCGGCCAATTGCCAGATTCACGGCCTGGAGAAGGCCGCCGCCTGAGGCGGATGCGCCGGAGTGCGGACCTTTTCGGCCCGCGCGTGCCCTTCAAGGAGTGCCGCCATGCGCGCCGAAGAGGTCTATGACTGGTTGATTGCCTCGTCGTCCTCTTCGGCCGCGGATGCGTTCGACGTCCACGTGGCCGCCTCCGTCATCGGCCTCGCCTTCGCCGAGGCGGAGGAGGAAGGCAGGGACCGGCTTGAAGCCGTTGGCCTCGATCGCGCGGCCTTCCTTGATCTCGCGGCCATCCTGTTTCCGGCCTCTGCCCCGGTCCTTGCCGCGCAGGTCGATCCGCGGGCGATCGAGGTGACGCCTGAAGAGCAGTCCGTGCGCGACATCCTCGGCATCTATTCTTCCGATGCCGGCCGGCTGCAGACGCACTTCATCGCGATGATCGCGCGGCGCTGCCAATCCCCCCACCACCTGTGGCAGGATCTGGGGCTCAGGAGCCGCGCCGAGCTGCGCGAGTTGATGACCCGCCGCTTCGCGCCCCTCGCCCGCAAGAACAGCCAGGACATGAAGTGGAAGAAGTTCC
Source organism: Xanthobacter sp. (assembly GCA_041915035.1). Classification (GTDB taxonomy): domain Bacteria; phylum Pseudomonadota; class Alphaproteobacteria; order Rhizobiales; family Xanthobacteraceae; genus Xanthobacter. Next base: position 1,454 of record JAYSCE010000110.1, on the reverse strand, counting down.
TTTACCGCATGGTCTGCGGATCGGAGGGCTTCACCCTGTGCGCAGCCCCGGTGTGCTCGGACTGCGATGAATTCCACATCTGCTTCGGCGCAGAAGATGGCGAATCCCGCCTCGCCCGCAATGCCCGGGCGGCTGCCAACGCCAACGATCCGATCGCCCTTCCGGAGGCCGCGGAATAGGCGGTTCCAGACACCTCGCTGATACCTGGAAACGACAAGAGCCCCGGCATGCCGGGGCTCTTGTCGTCTTCACCTCATCCGGATCACTGTGGAGAGTCGGCCCCTCACTCAATGCCTTCGCTGCGCGCCCGCCACATCATGGCAATGCGGAAGCGCTCGTTGATCGCGGCCGGGCTCGCGAGGATCTCGGCCTCGGCCTTCTTGAAGGCGGCTTCGACCGCCTCCGCCTCTTCCTTGGTGAGCGTCACCCGGCCGGCGATGTGGGTGGCCTCGGGGTGGACCTCCCAGATCTTCCGGCGGTTGGGATGCATCTTCACCTCGGTGAGGTCGAAGGCTTCGAGCTGGCCGTCGAACAGGATCGCGAGGCCGGAGACCTCGAGCTTGCGGCCGTCGGAAGTGGTCTTGATGAGCGTGGTCGCCATGTTGGTCTCCCGTTGGCTTTCGCCGGTGTTTGGTGCGCGCGCGGCGTGCGCCTCAGCCTTCCGGCGATGCGAGCCAGCTGTAGCCGCCCTGATCCCAGAGCTGGGCCAGGACCTGGTCCGAACTCCAGCCCGGATACTGGGCCCGGACCGTTTCATAGTCGCCGCGGAACCGTTCCGCGTCCTCTCCGGAAATGTCCGCAACCATGCCGTCCGGCTTGAAGCGCAGGACGAAATGGGTCTGGTCGCCGGCGCCGTGCAGCGTGAATTCGTCGCCGTCGCCGAGGAGCGTGAGGTCGTCGGTCGCCATGGCGGATTTCCTCTCAGGCGGCGGCCGCGATGGGCGTCTCGTCCTTCAGGCCCCATTCGGCCCAGGAGCCGTCGTATAGCGCGACGTCCGTCTTGCCGATGAGGTAGAGGGCGAGCATGACCACGCAGGCAATGGTGCCGGAAGCGCAGGTGACCACGATGGGTTTGGAGAGGTCGACGCCGGCGGCGGCGAGGCGCGCCTTGATGGCGTCAGCCTGAACCAGCTCGCCGCTCTCCTCGACGATCAGGTCGCCCCAGGGCAGGTTGATGGCGCCGGGGATGTGACCCCTCTTCTTCACAGGGAAGACGTCGTCCTGGCTGCCGGCGAATTTCGCAGGGCCGCGCGCGTCGATCACCTGCTCCGTGCCGGACGCGACGTTGGCCAGCATCTGGTCGAGGGAGCGCACAAGCGTCGGATTGAAAACGGCGGTAAAGGTCTTCGGCTCGGGCCGCACCGGCGACATGTCGGACGGGAGCTTCTCCTTCACCCACTTGCCGTAGCCGCCGTCGAGCATGGCGACGTCCTGATAGCCGAAGGTGCGGAACA
>JAYSCE010000109.1:4350-10189 GCA_041915035.1 Xanthobacter sp. | reverse complement strand
GCCTCGGCCTGCTGCTGGCGCTCTTCCTGCTTGGCGCCGGCGAATGGCTGCGTCGGCGCGAGGGCAAGGACCCCGCCGCGCCCATCACCAGCCTGCGCGGGCTGGTGCCGGACGTGCCGAGCATCCTCACCGCCGCCGGCACCATGACCGCCTTCGGCAGCATCTTCGCGGCCTATGAGCTTTATCACCTCATCCCGCCGCAGGCCGCCTTCCTGCTGCTCGCCGCCACCGGTGTTGCCACGCTTCTCGCGGCGCTGCTGCACGGGCCGGCGCTGGGCGCGCTGGGCTTTGTCGGCGCGGCGCTGACGCCCTTCCTCGTCACCACCAGCGAGCCCAACGCCTGGGGCGTGGCACTGCTCATCGCCGTGGTCGGGGCGAGTGCATTGGGGGTCGCGCGAATCCGCCGCTGGCGGGGGCTCGCGCTCCTCGCCATCGCCGGCATGGTGGCCTGGGGCCTCACCCTCATCGCCTTCGAGGTGCCGCAGGCGGTGACGGCGTCGGGTGCACTCGGCCTTGTGCTCTTGGCTCTCACCGCCGCGCTGCTCGCGCCGGGCCTCCTGTGGGGCCCGGAGGCGGGGGAGCGGCCGGAGCCGGTCTCCATCCTCGGGGCCGTGGGCGCGCTGGCCGTCATGGCGGCCGCAGCGGTGGATGGGAATGTGGCTGCCGGCCCGCTGGCGGTGTTCGTCGTCGGCGCCGTCGGCGTGCTCGCGCTCGCATGGCGGGTCCGGCCCATGACCTTCGCGACGTTCGCGGTGGCGCTACTGGCCCCTGCCATACTCAACCAATGGGTGTTCCCGCCCGATGCCGGCTCCACCCTTGCGCCAGCCGGCCCCATGGCCGGGGCGGTGGCCGAGCCGGAGCACCTGTCCATCGGCCATTTCATGGTCTTCGCCTTCGCCATGGGCGCGCTGATGCTGTCCGCCGGTGCCCTTGGCGCCTTGCGGGGCGGGCGCAGCCGCACGGTGCTCGGCTGGGCGATCACGGCAACTGTCGGCCCGGTGCTCATGCTGATCGCCGCTTATGCGCGCCTCACGGAGCTGGAGCGCAGCCTGCCCTTCGCCGCGCTGGCGCTGGCGCTGGCCTTCCTCTTCACCCTCGGGGCGGAACGGCTCCTGAACGCCGCGCGCACCCACGCCGCCACCGTGTTCGCCGCGGCCGGCGTGGTGAGCCTGTCGCTGGCGCTCACCTTCGCGCTGGAGAAGGGCTGGCTCACGGTGAGCCTCGCGCTCGCCGCCTGCGGCGTCGCCTGGGTTTCCACCATCCGCCCGCTGCCGGGGCTGCGTCAGTTCTCGGCGGCCCTCGGGGTCGTGGTGCTGTCGCGCATCATCTGGCTGCCCACCATCGCCGTCGAGCCCGGCCAGACGCCCATCGTCAACTGGCTGCTCTGGGGCTATGGCGTGCCGGCCCTTGCCTTCGCTGGAGCCGCCTGGTTCCTCGCCAAGGGGAAGGACGACTGGGCGCGTCGGGTGCACGAGTGCCTCGCCCTCATCTTCGCCATGTTGCTGGCTGCCACCGAGGTGCGCCACCTCGCCCATGGCGGCGACATTTACGCCGTTGGCACGCGGCTGTTCGAGACCGGTCTCCTCGCGGTGGTCTATGGCGCCTATGCGGTGGGCCTGTCGCGCCTCGCCAATGTCACCGGGCGCGGCTTCTACCGGCTGTTCTCGGACATCGTGGCGGCCGCGGCGACCGTCTGCGCCCTCAACGGCCTGTTCGAGACCAACCCTTTCACCACGGGCGAAGCCGTCGGCGGTCCGGTGTTCAACGATCTCCTCATCGCCTACGCGCTTCCGTCGGGCCTCGCCGTGGCCTTCGCCGCGACTCAGCCAGAGGCGCGGCCCCGGGTGCGGACGACGGCGCGGGTGATCGCTGGTGTGCTCGCGCTGGCTTACGTCACGCTGGAGGTGAGTCGCCTGTTCCAGGGGCCGGTGCTCGCCGGCGACGCCATCTCCTCCGCCGAATGGTATGCGTGGTCGGCGGCGTGGCTGGTGTTCGGCATGGTGCTGCTGGCCCTCGGCCTGTGGCGCGGCTCGCGCACCCTGCGCCTGGCCTCGGCCGCGGTGATGGTGGCGACCGTGCTCAAGGTCTTCCTTTCCGACATGGCGGACCTGGAAGGCGTACTGCGCGCCGTCTCCTTCATCGGCCTCGGGCTCGTGCTTGTAGCCATGGGCTGGGTCTACCAGCGCCTGCTGGCCCGGGAGAAGGTTGCTGCGGCGCCAGGCGCCGCCCCGCCTGACCCGGCCTGAGGCTTACCCGCGCGGGCCGAACACGATCACCGCCGCCCCCGCGAGGCACAACAGGGCACCGGCCGCGTCCCAGCGGTCGGGCCGCACGCCCTCGACGCTCCACAGCCACGCCAGCGAGGCGATGATGTAGATGCCGCCATAAGCGGCGAAGGCGCGGCCCGCGGCTTCCGAGTCCACAAAGGTCAACGCCCAGGCGAAGGCAGAAAGGCTCAAGAGTCCCGCCGCCAGCCAGAGCGGCGTCACGCCGTGGCGCACCACCTGCCAGAAAGCGAAGCAGCCGGCGATCTCGCACACGGCAGCGATCACGAAGGCGATGAGCGTCGACAGCGGCAGCGCCATGGCTTTTTACCTTTCCGAGCAGGTCACCGCAGGATGGTGGGCTTCACCCACCAGCCGGGCTCCTCGGCAAGCACCCGCCGTGCCAGCGCGGCGGCGCCGCGGCAGTCGTCGGTCAGGGCGAAGACCGTGGCGCCCGAGCCGGACATGCGCACCAGTCGCGCCTCCGGCTGGATCGCGAGGCGGTCGATGACCTCGGCGATCTGCTGCGCCACGGCCACGGCCGACGGCTCCAGATCGTTGGGCACGGCGGCGATGGCGGCGATGAGGTCCGCACGGTCTGGAGGCAGGGCGGCGGGCAGGGAAGGCCCGTCCAACGCCGCGCCGGGCGCAAGGCCGAGCTGTCGGAACACGGCGGCAGTGGGCACCGCCACCCCGCAATTCACCAGCACCCCCGCGAGCGGCGGCAAAGCGAGGGCCGGGGAGAGCACATCGCCGACCCCTTCCATCAGCCGTGCGCGGGGATCAACGCACACCGGCACGTCCGACCCCGTGGCGCGGGCTGCGGCGAACAGGCGCGGGTCCTCCGGGGCAAGGCCGTTGAGACGGGCGAGCAGCCGCAGGGCCGCCGCGGCATCGGACGAGCCCCCGCCGAGCCCCGCCGCCACTGGAAGCCGCTTCTCCAGAAGAAAATGGCCAAGCTGCGCCCCAGGCACCTGGGCGGCGAAGGCGCGGGCCGCGCGCAGCACCAGATTGTCCGCGTCCGGCCCCGCTGCCGTTGCGGTACGGCCCTTCACCGCGAGGGATAGCGCTGCGTCAGGCGTGAGCGAGAGGAGATCCGCGGCGCCGGAAAAGACCACGAGACTCGCGAGATCGTGAAACCCATCCGTGCGCCGTCCGACGATGCGCAAGGTCAGGTTGATCTTCGCCGGGGCGCGCGTGCGCAAGGTTTCCATGGCCGGCTTATGCCGCGCCGCACACGCCGCCGCAACCGGCCCTCGCGAACACCGGCGATTCATGACTCCCACGTAACTTGCGGTGCCACAGGAAAGCCGCCATCCTCCCGCCATCTCGCCCCGCTTGGATTTCGCGCTATTCCGCCCGCAGGGCCCGGCTTTCAGGACAGATCATCGGTGACGACACGACGCCCCACCTTCTCCGCGGCCCTGGCGGCCGGCCTTGCTGCGGTGCTCACTCTGTCGCCGGGCCTCGCCCGGGCCGAGGCCGTGCCTGATTTCGATACCTCGCTGGCCGGCAATTACCTCGCCGCCCGGCTGGCCAGCACCGAGCGCGACCAGGACGCGGCCGTCGTCTATCTGCGCAACCTGATGAAGCTCGATGCGCGGAACGAGGAGATCCTGGAACGGACCTTCTTCGCCATGCTCATGGACGGCCAGATCGACGACGCGATGAAGCTCGCCGATCGGCTGGTGAAGATCGACCGCACCCATCGCGTCGCCCGGCTCGCGCTCGCGGTGCGCTCGATCAAGAAGGGCCATTACCAGACCGCGCGCACCAACCTCGCGCTCTCGGTGCGCGGCCCCATCGGCGATCTCACCGCCACGCTGCTGGCCGCCTGGACCTTCTTCGGCTCCGGCAACACCAAGGGCGCGGTCGAACTGATCGACCGGCTCGAGGGGCCGGACTGGTACGCGCCCATGAAGGAGCTGCACGCCGGCCTCATCCTCGACGCCGCCGGGCAGAAGAAGGAGGCCGGACGCCGGCTGGAAGCGGCCATGAAGGCCGATCCCGGCTCCCTGCGCGCCATCGATGCCTATGCCCGCTGGGCCTCACGCAACGACAATACCGAGGCGGCGCTCGCCGCCTATGCCGCGTTCGACAAGCAGCTTCCGAACCACCCCATCGTCCTTGCGGCGATCAAGGAGCTGAAGGCCGGCAAGCAACTGCCGCCGCTGGTGAAGACCGCCCAGGAGGGCTCCTCCGAGGTGCTCTACGGCCTCGGCGCCACCCTCGGCCGGCAGGGCGGCGAGGATCTCGCCCTCGTCTATCTCCAGCTCGCCATCTGGCTCTATCCCGAGCACCCGTTCGCCAGCCTGACCCTGGCCGACCTCTACGAGCAGCTGAAGCAGCCATCGAGGTCTACGAGACCGTGCCGGACTCCTCGCCCCTCAAGCGCAACGCGCAGGTGCAGCTCGCGGTCAACCTCGACGCGACGGACCACGACAAGGAAGCTCGCGCGCAGCTGGAGAAGATGATCGCCGCGGACCCGAAGGACATCGAAGCCATCATCGCGCTGGGCAAGATCCAGCAGACCCGCAAGATGTTCTCCGAGTGTGCCGGCACCTATTCCAAGGCCATCGCCCTCATCCCCCAGCCCTCGCGCAACAACTGGGCCCTGTTCTACTTCCGCGGGGTCTGCAACGAGCGCTCCAAGAACTGGCCGGCTGCCGAGGCGGACCTGAAGAAGGCGCTGGAGCTCAATCCAGACCAGCCCCACGTTCTGAACTATCTCGGCTATTCGTGGGTGGACCAGGGCATCAACCTGGACCAGGGCGTCGACATGATCCGCAAGGCGGTGAAGCTGCGCCCCGACGACGGCCCCATCGTGGACAGCCTGGGCTGGGCCTACTACAAGCTCGGCCGCTACGACGAGGCCGTGGTGCAGCTTGAGCGCGCCATCGAGCTGATGCCGCAGGATCCGGTCATCAATGACCACCTCGGTGACGCCTACTGGAAGGTTGGTCGCAGGCTTGAGGCCGGTTTCCAGTGGAACCACGCCCGCGACCTGAAGCCCGAGCCCGACGACCTCGCCAAGATCGTGCAGAAGATCGACAAGGGGCTCGATTCGGTCGATCAGCCCGCGCCGGTCCGCAAGGCCGAGGAGCAGCAGAAGGGCGGTTGAGCCCGTCTGCAGCGCAACGGGCCGCCCTGGCCGCCCGCAATCGTCCCCGGGAACGCGCGCCGAAACCGGGGGCAAGGCAATTTTGCCCCGGCCCGCGCTTTTCAGTCGCGGGCCGAGCCGTTAGGGTCGGCGCCCGTTTGGGGACCGATCCATGCATGACAGAAGCGCCCGACCGCTCGACCCCACATCCGACGCGGCCATTGCCGCGAGCGTCACGCCGCGCCCCATAGAAGAGGTGGCGGCGACCCTCGGCATTCCGGCGGACGCGCTCTATCGCTATGGCCCGCACAAGGGGAAGATCGGCCTCGACTTCGTGGCTGAGGTCGAATCGCGCCCCCGCGGCCAGCTCGTGCTCGTCACCGCCATCAATCCCACGCCGGCGGGGGAGGGGAAGACCACCACCACCATCGGCCTCGGCGATGCCCTCTCGCGGCTCGGCACCAGGACGGCGGTC